>NZ_JAVRCA010000021.1:0-43852 GCF_034530995.1 Nostoc sp. DedQUE04
TCACCCCCACTGATAATCGTCTGCCCATCCGGGCTAATGGCGACAGAATAGACCCTACCCCAATCACTACCGAAGGGTTCAGCCAAGGGTTGACCTTGGAAATTCCACAACCGCACTCTGCCGTTTTCACCCCCACTGACAATCGTCTGCCCATCCGGGCTAATGGCGACAGAATTGACCCCACGCTGATGACTACCGAAGGGTTCAGCCAAGGGTTGACCTTGGAAATTCCACAACCGTATTCTGCCGTCACTACCCCCACTGACAATCGTCTGCCCATCCGGGCTAATGGCGACAGAATTGACCCCACCCTGATGACCACCAAAGGGTTCAGCCAAGGGCTGACCTTGGAAATTCCACAACCGCACTGTGCCGTCTTCACCACCACTGACAATCGTCTGCCCATCCGGGCTAATAGCGACAGAATAGACACCACGCTGATGACCACCAAAGGGTTTAGGCCTTGGCTGACCTGGGAAATCCCACAACCGTACTCTGCCGTCTTCACCCCCACTGATAATCGTCTGCCCATCTGGGCTAATGGCGACAGAATAGACCCTACCCTGATGACCACCAAAGGGTTCAGCCAAGGGCTGACCTTGGAAATTCCACAACCGCACTGTGCCGTCTTCACCCCCACTGACAATCGTCTGCCCATCCGGGCTAATGGCGACAGAAGTGACCCCACCCTGATGACCACCAAAGGGTTCAGCCAAGGGCAGACCTTGGAAATTCCACAACCGCACTGTGCGGTCATCACCCCCACTGACAATCGTCTGCCCATCCGGGCTAATGGCGACAGAAGTGACCCCACCCTGATGACCACCAAAGGGTTCAGCCAAGGGCAGACCTTGGAAATTCCACAACCGCACTGTGCGGTCATCACCCCCACTGACAATCGTCTGCCCAT
This sequence comes from Nostoc sp. DedQUE04, assembly GCF_034530995.1. Classification (NCBI taxonomy): domain Bacteria; kingdom Bacillati; phylum Cyanobacteriota; class Cyanophyceae; order Nostocales; family Nostocaceae; genus Nostoc; species Nostoc sp. DedQUE04. The sequence goes on from NZ_JAVRCA010000021.1 coordinate 911, forward strand.
CCGGGCTAATGGCGACAGACAAGACCATACCCCGATCGCCACCGAAGGGTTCAGCCAAAAGCTGACCTTGGAAATTCCACAACCGCACTCTGCCGTCTTCACCGCCACTGACAATCGTCTGCCCATCCGAGCTAATGGCGACAGAATTAACCTTACCCTGATCGCCACTGAAGGGTTCAGCTAAGGGCAGACCTTGGAAATTCCACAACCGCACTCTGCCGTCACTACCCCCACTGACAATCGTCTGCCCATCCGGGCTAATGGCGACAGAATTGACCCCACGCTGATGACCACCGAAGGGTTCAGCCAAAAGCTGACCTTGGAAATTCCACAACCGCACTGTGCGGTCATCACCCCCACTGACAATCGTCTGCCCATCCGGGCTAATGGCGACAGACAAGACCATACCCTGATGACCACCGAAGGGAGTTAAGACCTGCATCGCTTGTTGCAGGCTATTCTGAACTGGAGTGAGAATTTGCTCTGGCATTTTCTCCAGATTCTCACCTATGACTTGTATTGCCATAACCGAAGCTTTGAGAGGTTGGACAGGGAGTATCTTCTTGATAGTTGCTGTTTTCTCTTGCAAAAGGGCTCTGAGAGCAAATTGCCGTTCGGCACTCCGTTGTTCTTCATAAGCAAGGCTGCGCTGATAAAAGTCCTTGGTTTGAGATGATAAATCAGGCTTTAACTTTTCCCAGTTGTTCTGCACCTCGGCTAACAATCCTCTTGGCATAAGGTATTTTTCATCTTCTTCCTTGTGCAACCATTCTCGCAAAGCATCGGCGAATTTATCATGTAACCGCCGTAAGTCTCGGTCTTGTTGTCGCCATTGGGCAAACCTCTCCCAACCCTCAATTAAAGCTTCATGGGCTAAATCAATCCACGCTTTTTCTTGTTCATCTTGACCAGCTACCAACAAACGTCCTTTCACCAATCCTTCATCTAGCAATTCACTTAATGCTTCCTGCTTTTCTTGGTCATTACCAGCAATGGCTAATAGCTCAGTTTTTGCTTGGCGTTGTCGCGTATCCTTTTCTCCCTCTCCCGTTCGCACTAATCGCAGGAAAATTTGCTTAATCCAGTCCTTCTGTTGTTCATTTCGTTCTTGAGTCGGGCAATCCTGCTGATAATCTTCGTAAAAATAAACATTTTCTGCATGAAAATTCAGCGCCCCTGTCAATCCTTGGAAGTTTTCATACTGTTCTAGGGTGAGTTGATGCTTTTGTTGGTTGCGTTTTTCCCAGAGTCTAGTTAAAGCAAACTCCATCAACGGCAAGTATCCCGGTTCTTTACCAACATCTTCTAAAATTTTCAGTAATAGTCCTTCTTCAACACTATGACCTTGAAGTTTAGCAGGTTCGGTTATTGTCTCTTTTAAATCAACTCCAGTTATACGCGGCATTAAAACAAGCTGATTTTCAATTAATTTATTTAAAGAGGGATAATCTGAACATGGTTCGAGAAAATCCGATCGCATGGTAATCACAACTTTCAACCGCGAATCGGTCATCTCTACTACCTGAGTCAGCAATTCAATAAATCTCTGCTTTTCTTCAGCAACAGAGACAGTAAATAATTCCTCAAACTGATCTACTACCAATAAAAATTTGTCTGCACCTGTGAGATGCTCTAAAATTACAGGTAAAGGATTCGCTTCATTAGTAATCAACTCCCAAAGCAATTTTTCTTTTCTCGTCCCTGGAAAAAATGCTTTCAAAACTGCTCTCAATTCCTGCAACGGCTGAAATCCTGGCTTGATTAGCGGTAAAATTTGCCAGACTTTATCATCTAATTCTGGAATTAAACCCGCCTGAACTACAGAAGATTTACCACTCCCGGAAGCGCCAATAATCGGGACAAAGGGCTTTTGTGCCAGTTTCCCTAGAATCTTCCTTACAACCTGCTTGCGCCCAAAGAAAAACTGTTTTTGTTCCGCTTCAAAGGCTTTTAAACCTTGGTAAGGACATTCTTCTTTTACCTCAAAGGTTTGAGCTTGGGTTTGAATGTTGTAGTTAATTAGAGTAATGGAACGCCCCCAACCCATGCGGATTGGTTCTTGTCCACTACCTTTGAGTTCTGTAGCAAGTATATCGAAGAGGCGATCGCCTGTCACCTGTCCGCGATCGTTAGTGTTCTCTGCTGATAACCCAGCCAGCAAAGCTGTTGTAAAAATACTGTGTTCTTCGCTTTTTTTGGCATAAGCTTGTTGAAAACCTCTGCAAGCAGCAATAAAGTAGTAATCGCGCTGTGAAATAAAGGCAGTCAGAGTTTTTTCGATGAGATTGCGTTCTAAAAATTCACCGCTATGACAGCAATCTAACAGCACTACTAAACTACTCAAGTCGGAGTCTCTAATTAAATTGTTGAGACTTAAAAGACTAATCCCGCCTGTTTGTTCAATAATTTGCTTGCCTTGAGTGACAATTGTCAAGTCAGAGGTTGCTAGATATGCTTGTTGTGTTCCTAAGCTGTCAGAAACGGTGATGCCATGCCCTGTAAAGTAAATTAGCGCTTCGTTTTTAACTGCTTGTTGTTGCAAAAGTGTTTTGAAAGCTTCAGCCAACTTATTTGTACTAACTTTCCCTTTGAGAACAACGATATCCTCAAAATCACCATGCGCCTTTAGTACCTGCGCGACTGCTTCGGCATCCGTAGCTGGTTTTGTGAGGTTGGAAAGCTGATTTATATAATCTGTAATGCCAACTACAAGCGCGTAACGAGCCATCTATACGTATTTAAATTGTCTGTTACAGAATAAGATAACTTAAATACACCTAAACTCTGAGGGCTTGATGTCGAACATAGAACGTTTAGTCTTTGAAGAAGACGGAGAAATCTATACAATTCTGTTCGAGTCCAAGGAAACACCAACTGTTCCAGAAATAGTCACACCGGAAGTTGATGAGGAGAAAGAATCCTACGGCTTTCGAGAAGAGGCATTTGTCAAAATTGAAGAAGTTCACCATCAAATTCGAGCTTATACCAAATATGCCATTGGCGCTTTTAAAAATTTAGGTGCTGCTGAAGTCGAAGAGGTAACTCTGAAGTTTGGCTTGAAGATAGGCGGAAAAACTGGTATCCCGTTCGTAACTGAAGGTTCGGCGGAGAGCAATTTTGAAATTGAGGTGAAGTGTAAGTTTCCTGAAAACAAGCAAAATTCCAGCACTTAAAGTTTTGCTTTGCCAAAGATAAGCTTTGTACCTTCAACTCTGCTAAGAATTATGGAAGCGATGTTTCCAACGGGCTACGCCTACACCTTTCACTCACCATAATTCACCCTTGAATCTCGGCTGTTGCAGTTCAAAACACGAAGTTCCGAGTTCAAAGGGAGAGCGATCGCCTTTTTTTCACCATCATTTACCTTTGGATCTCAGATGTTGCTGTTATAAGCATGAAACTCCGAGTTCTGAGGTTGAACCTTTGAGTTCAGAACTCGGAACGCCGAGCAATTTACTCCAACATCCGAGTTCTTAGCCTCAACATTGCACCTTAGAAGTGCGTAGGCGTAGCCCGTCGTAGACATCGCAAAGCTATTTTCTACAACGCTGCGGCTTGAGGCTTGGACTTCCGAGATTTACGGGCGAACCTTTGCCCCATTTCCTCAACTACCCCATCTAAACCAGCGCCTTGTCCACTAGCTTTGGCATAGTTATACACCTGCAACGCGGCTGCATAAGCTTCACTACCCACTGCTATAGATGTATCATCCAGCAACTCTTGTAATTGTGACAAAGACAGCAGTACTGGATACAAAGCTTCAAATAATTGTACGTCTTTCCGCATCTCATTAAGGTCAAACGATCGCGGTAAAAACTCTGGGTTCTGTGTCGCCACCTCCAATGCTTTACTGACAAAGGCGCGGCTTTTATCTCCCATCTTGGGTAAAGCTTTCCGCTCCTCGTTACTTAAATCAATCAAAAATGGTAATTTGTCTTTAATGGTGGCGATCGCTTGCAACACAGCATCTCTATCTGATTGCGCTAGTGTTGCACTAATTGGGGCTGTGGACATAGAAATTAGTCTCCAGTATGTTGTTTAATTTTAGAGTGCCCACATATACAAACTAAATTTCAATAACACCAATAAAAATTCCAAGGTCAAAAGGTGAGCGTTGTCAAAGTGCGGGTTACGCCTAAGCCTTTCGCTCACCATAATTTATACCAATTTGAAAAAAGAATGCGACAAATAGACCACTTGTAGAGACGCGATTCATCGCGTCTTTACCCAAAGATGTGTTACTACTGCCTTGATAGCCGTTTGCAATTGAGTCGAGTGCAGACCTTCTGAGAGGCACAGCAATGCCGTGTTTTTACCCGCTTACTTTACTCCAAACATATTTTTGGCAGGTTTCGCAGGCGGCTTTTGCTTCCTCTGTTTGCGGATTGGTGAAGACAGGATGGTAACGTAACCTGTCACAACAAACTTGCAACCATGCACGCCAGTCACCGCGCCACAACCGTACAGTGCCATCTTCACCGCCGCTAACAATCGTCTGCCCATCGGCGCTAATGGCGACAGAATAAACCCAGCCCTCATGACCGCGTAAAGGTTCAGCCAAGGGAAAACCTTGCAGGTTCCACAACCGCACAGTGCCGTCATCACCGCCACTAACAATCGTTTGCCCATCGGCGCTAATGGCGACAGAATAAACCCAACCTTTATGACCGCGCAAAGGTTCAGCCAAGGGCAGACCTTGCAGATTCCACAACCGCACAGTGCCATCAGTACCGCCACTAATAATCGTTTGCCCATCAGCGCTAATGGCCACAGAATTGACAAAACCCTCATGACCACGTAAAGGTTCAGCTAAGGCAAGACCTTGACGATTCCACAACCGCACAGTGCCGTCATCACCGCCACTAACAATCGTCTGCCCATCGGCACTGATGGCGACAGAATTAACGTAACCCTGATGGCCGTGCAAAGGTTCAGCTAAGGCAAGACCTTGCAGGTTCCACAAACGCACCGTACCGTCAGTACCACCACTGACAATCGTCTGACCATCGGTACTGATAGCGACAGAATAGACCCAACCCTGATGACCGCGCAAAGGTTCAGTTAAGGGAAGACCTTGCAGGTTCCACAACCGCACCATGCCGTCAGTACCACCACTGGCAATCGTCTGACCATCGGTACTGATAGCGATAGAATAAACCCAACCCTTATGACCGCGCAAAGGTTCAGTTAAGGGAAGACCTTGGTGGTTCCAAAACCGCACGGTGCCGTCAGTACTACCACTAACAATTGTCTGACCATTAGTGCTGATAGCAACAGACCTAACATTGCCTTCATGACCACGCAAAGGTTCAGCTAAGGCAAGACCTTGGCGATTCCACAACCGCACCGTACCATCAGCACCGCCACTGACAATTGTCTGCCCATCGGTGCTGATGGTTACAGACCTCAGATTACCCTCATGACCGCGCAAAGGTTCAGCTAAGGAAAGACCTTGGCGATTCCACAACCGCACCGTACCATCAGCACCGCCACTGACAATCGTCTGTCCATTGGCGCTAATGGCTACAGACCTCACATTACCCTCATGACCATACAAAGGTTCAGCCAAGAGAAGACCTTGGGAATTCCACAACCGCACCATACCGTCGGCACCACCACTGACAATCGTCTGCCCATCGGCACTAATAGCCACAGAAGAGACATCATTTTTATCCCCACGCAATGGTTTAGCTAAGGGAAGACCTTGGTAATTCCACACCCGCACAGTACCGTCAGCACCGCCACTGATAATCGTCTGTCCATCGGCACTGATGGCGACAGAAGAGACATTACCCCGATGACCGCGCAAAGGTTCAGCTAAGAGAAGACCTTGGTAATTCCACACCCGCACAGTACCGTCAGCACCGCCACTGACAAGCGTCTGCCCATCGGCGCTAATAGCGACAGAAGAGACATTACCCTGATGACCGCGCAAAGGTTCAGCTAAGGGAAGACCTTGGTAATTCCACAACCGTACAGTGCCGTCAGCACTGCCACTGACAATCGTCTGCCCATCGGCGCTAATGGCGACAGAAGAGACATTACCCTGATGACCGCGCAAAGGTTCAGCTAAGGGAAGACCTTGGTAATTCCACAACCGCACAATGCCGTCAGCACCGCCACTGACAATCGTCTGCCCATCGGCGCTAATAGCCACAGAAGAGACATTACCTTCATGACCACTAAAGGGAATCGAGACTCTTGCTTTATTCACTACCCGATTCAAACTGTTCTGAACTGATGCAAGAATCTGCTGGGGTAGTTTCTCTTGATTCTCCCCCATAGCTTGAATTGCCAAAACTAGACTATCTAGAGGTTGTAAGGGCAATAAATCGTCTACTCTAGCCGCTTTTTCTCGCAACTGGGATTCAGTAAGCGCTCTTTCCATCTCCGCAATCCGGTCTTTGTCGTTGGCATCGCTACGCTGGTAAAAATCCTCATCTTGTTGGAGTGATTGCAAATCGGGCTGCAACTGTTGCCAGCTATCCTTAACTTGGGCCAGCAATCCCTTTTGGATTAAATATTTGTCATCCGGCCTTTCGTTCAACCATTCCCGTCGCGTATTTTCTAATGACTCGCTCAACGGTCGCAAGTCTCGGTCTTGTTGTCGCCACTGGGCAAACTGCTGCCAACTTTCAATTAAAGCTTCATGGGCTAAATAAATCCAGACTTCTCCTTTTTCATCTTTCTCAGAAACTAATAAGCGTCCCTTAACCAATCCTGTTTCACCATCTAGCAACTCACTAAGTTGTTGCCGTTGATTGGCATCATCACCTGCAATATTTAATAATGTGGCTTTGGGTTGGCGCTGTCGGGTATCCTTTTCTCCCTCTCCCGTTCCCACTAACCGCAGAAAAATCTGCTTAATCCATTCCTTTTCTTGCTGAGTGCGTTCTTGAGTTGGATATTCTTTCTCATAATCTTGGTAGTGATAAACATTTTCTGCATGGAGATTTAACACCGCAGTTAATCCTCCCAAATTTTCATACTCTTCTTGGGTAAGTTGATATTTCTTTTGCTCGCGTTTCTCCCAGAGTTTAGTTAAGGCAAACTCTAACAATGGCAAATTCCCTGGGTCTTGTTGAAGATTTTGGAGAATTTTTAATGCTCCTGCTTCTTCAACACTGTGAACCTGAAGCTGGGCAGGTTTGGCGATTGTCTCCTTGAAATCAACTCCAGTTAAAGGCGGTATAACAACTACTGGGGTTTGAATCAGGTGAGTCAGAGAAGGATTATCTAAACAGGATTGAAGAAAATCACCTCGCATAGTAATTACAACAGCTAACCGCGAATCATGAATTTCTACTACCCCAGTCAGTAGTTCAATAAATCCCTGCTGTTCTTCTTTATTTATACAAACTGTAAATACTTTCTCAAACTCATCTACCACCAGCAAAAATTTTTCTGTGTTAACCACAGCCTCTGCATCATCAATAGGTTTAGTCAGGCTGCCGAAACTGTTGTCATTCTGAGCAATTTCAACCACAAGGGCGTATTGTGTCATCTTGTTTTATTAAAACTATTGAGAAAATTACCTCTGTGCTTTAAAATACCCAAATTAACGAGTTATTTACCCATTAGAGTTAAAAACTCTAGATTTAAAGTTCAAGTAGCAGTTGAGTAACACGCAGTAAAAGCACAATATTAAAGTCTTAGTGACTGGGATAAGCTCTATACCTTGTAGTTCAGTAGTAATTACGGCAGCAATGTCTAAGGGCGGGCTACGACCAGTTAGAAAATTTCAGCTTAAGTAGACACCAATGGGCATACCGTGCTACTACCTTGAGAAAAATCTCACATCGCGCTAGTCTTCATTGACGTAACTGCACGCTGTAACATTAGGCGATGACAAATCAACTCTCTCTAAAAATTCCCTCTTGCACTTGGAGCCGTCCCATCGGCTTAGGCTGGGATAAACCTTATACCGTCCGCTATGCAAGTAATATTGATGATGGCCCTTGGCATGGTATGCCTTTAGGCGGCTTTGGTGCAGGTTGCATCGGTCGTTCTTCACGGGGAGATTTTAACTTGTGGCACATCGATGGCGGTGAGCATACCTTCAAAAACGTTCCCGCTTGTCAATTTAGTGTGTTTGAATCCAATAGCACATCTTCCCAAGCCTACGCTTTATCTACCCAAGCGCCCGATGATGGTACTCTCAAAGGGTGGCAATGGTATCCGACAACTCCCAACACAGAGGGGACGGGCAATTATCACGCGCTATATCCACGTAGCTGGTTTGTATATGAAAATGTATTTCAAGCACAGTTGACTTGTGAGCAATTTTCCCCTGTCTGGGCAGGTAATTACCAAGAAACTAGCTACCCTGTGGCAACATTCCTCTGGAATGCCCACAACCCGACAGATACACCGATTACTCTCAGCATTATGCTCACTTGGCAAAATATGGTGGGCTGGTTTACAAATGCTCTCAAATCTCCCGAAGTGCGGGTGCGTGATGATGGTAGTCCGGTTTACGAATATCAACCGCGCTGGGGCGAAAGTCAAGGAAACTACAATCAAATAGTTGAAAATACACAACAGTTTGGCTGTGTTTTAGATCGGGTTGGTAGTCATGAACCTTTGCAAGAAGGCGACGGAACTTGGTGTATTGCGACGCTGAAACATCCACAGGTGGAAGTATTTCATCATAGCCGCTGGAATCCTGAAGGTACGGGTGAGGAAATATGGCAAAGTTTTGCTAAAGATGGTTCTCTGCCTAATTATGTTGATACTACTCCAGCAACAGAGAATACACAATTAGGGTCTGCGATCGCAATCCGTTTCACTCTCCAACCAGGCGAAACTCTGGAAATTCCCTTTGTCGTCGCTTGGGATTTGCCAATCGTAGAATTTGCGGCTGGAGTCAACTACTACCGCAGATATACAGATTTTTTTGGTAAAAATGGCAACAACGCCTGGGCGATCGCATCCACTGCATTACAAGAATACCAAACCTGGCGATCGCAAATTCAAAGTTGGCAAAAACCCATTCTCGACCGGGAAGATTTACCCAACTGGTTTAAAATGGCTCTATTTAATGAGCTTTACGACCTTACTAGCGGCGGTACTCTCTGGAGTGCTGCATCAGAACTTGACCCCATCGGTCAGTTTGCGGTGCTGGAGTGCTTAGATTACCGTTGGTATGAAAGTCTAGATGTACGGTTGTATGGCTCTTTTGCGCTGCTGATGCTGTTTCCAGAATTAGAAAAGTCGGTGATTCGGGCATTTGCACGGGCAATTCCTCAAAGTGATGATACTCCCCGAATAATTGGCTATTACATGACAATTAAGGCCGAAAGCCCGATTGCAGTTCGCAAAGTTGCAGGTGCAACACCCCACGATTTAGGCGCACCGAACGAACACGTTTGGGAGAAAACTAACTACACCAGCTATCAAGACTGTAATTTATGGAAAGATTTAGGTAGTGATTTCGTCTTGCAAGTATACCGTGATTTTTTACTCACGGGTGCTGACGATGTGGAATTCTTGGCAGATTGCTGGAATGCGATCGTTCAAACCCTCGATTACTTGAAAACTTTTGACCTCGACGGCGATGGGATTCCTGAAAATTCTGGCGCACCCGACCAAACTTTTGATGATTGGCGATTACAAGGTGTTAGCGCCTATTGTGGTGGGTTGTGGTTGGCGGCGTTAGAAGCTGCGATCGCAATCAGCGATATCTTATTAACTTACCAGACAGGTAACACAACAGAGTTGGCAGCGCAAAAATCCACTTATGAAACTTGGTTACAACAATCTCTTCCTATTTACCAAGAAAAACTTTGGAATGGAGAATATTACCGACTTGATAGCAAAAGTGGTTCCGATGTGGTGATGGCAGATCAATTGTGCGGACAATTCTACGCCCGTCTGCTGGACTTACCTGATATTGTACCAAGCGATCGCGCCCTCTCTGCCCTGAAAACTGTTTATGATGCTTGCTTTTTGAAATTCTGTAATGGTGAGTTTGGTGCTGCTAATGGTGTTCGTCGTGATGGTTCACCAGAAAATCCCAAAGCTACTCATCCCTTAGAAGTTTGGACGGGGATAAACTTTGGGCTAGCGGCTTTTCTCGTGCAGATGGGAATGAAGGATGAAGCGTTGAGGTTGACGCAAGCTGTGGTGCAGCAAATTTATGAAAATGGTCTGCAATTTCGCACGCCAGAAGCTATCACCGCAACTGGTACTTTTCGCGCTAGCACTTACCTGCGGCCAATGGCGATTTGGGGAATTTACTTAGTTATTAATTGATTGAGTATTAAAGCGATTCTCGTTTTGATCCAACACACGTAGATGTCATGGGTGTCAACTTAACGTGAGTTCGATGAACCTCTCCCTCCCAACCTCCTTTTCCCCGTGGGAAAGGGAGAAGCAACGAGAAATTAGGGTTTTGGCTCCCCTCTCCGATGCGGAGAGGGGTTGGGGGAGAGGTCAAAAAAGGGCTTGTCGAACTCAGGTCAACTTAAGCTGAAATCTTCTGACTGTATAAGTTTTGTCCTAACCCTCAGCCCCTCGCTCATATTGGGAAAGAGAGGAGCGAATTCTCTAGTTCCCCTTCTCCCATATTGGGAGAAGGGGTTAGGGGATGAGGGCATAGAACCCTTACTCTTACCTAACTTCTACCTTAAGTTGACACCTATGACAGATGTGCGTCCCTACCAAATTTAACCTACCTTCATCTGGAAAAGCAAAATTTAGATTTGCGATTTTATTTTCCGAGTGTTTCCGGAAGCGAAGGAAAATTTCAGTAATGGTAAGAGTTGAAGCATTGAGAATTTAAGACTAATGTTTCAAAAAATGCAAATATTACTAGCTTTAGCAATAAATATTGCTGATAGTTCCTAAACTACGTTCACAATCAAAAGCTAGATTATGACGTGCCTATTAGTTTACTCAACAGCAAAGTTCATCAGATTGTGGCGCTTTGTGTTTGGCAATGATTAGCCAACACTGGTGCATACGCTTAAACCCCTACAGCTTACGTAACTTAACGCCAGTAAATTTCACAGGTGTATTTCATCAGCCTTTATTAGAAGCAGCCCAAACTTTGAGGATGTGAAGCGTTATCAGTGAGGACTAGTTTTAAGTAAGGTGGACTCATACTATAACCCTTGGATAGCTCGTTGTCAAGTAATTCATTGTGTAGTTGTCTGGAGAGATAAAGGCGATCGCATATTGATTTTTGATCTTGTACCACCATTTAGCCCAATTGTTACTACCTTTGTAATCTCAATTTTTTAAATCTGCTATAGGACTCGCATTTAATTTTTGCAAAAACTTCCCTGTTCCCTGTTCTCTGCCTACGCAAATAATTTCTCCGAATCAGAACGGATTTCTATAGATATTCAGACATTAGAGAAATCACTGCTAAATCAACTTCATAATATTCTTTGTTAATTAGCTTTATCTCTATTCTCAAATTTTCTAATTTTGTACAAAATTAGACCACTAATTTTTTAATACAAGTATCCATTTGCAGATATTTTTATTAATTCCGCTAACGAACATTAGAATTATCTATATATATTATTAGCCAAAACTTATATTTGAAGTCTGGGCTATTTTAAGATGACTATCCAAGCATGATGAAATATTCACGCTCGGTTTACAGCAATTTTCTTGAGATACGCTAAAGCTGTAGCTTTTGCAAACCAATCAAGACCAGGTTAATAAGTATTATTATCCAATTGAACTTATTTAAATAATAGGTTCAATCCTATGGCTGGCAATGGTTTTATAACTGATTTACTAATATTTTTATCGAGTTGTTTTACATTCTAGTTAATGGTACTATTTTCTAGTGACTCGATAATAATAAAGGTTTTAAAATAATATCGGGTGAGGGGTAACACCCCTCAAAAATTAACCTAAGGGGACAAAACTAAAAGCTGCACAATCCACAAGTAAGTATCTGAATACATTCAGTAAATTTAACCTATAAATAGACTAAATTAGCAGATGACACGAACGACAAAAAATAGTATAAATACGAATGGTGCTAGTACCGCTCAAAGATAAATATATTTTTTCTGTTAGTCTAAAAAAATATGCAAACTTCCCGGAAATTGCCTAATTCAACAGTAGTAAGAAATATAAGCGTGTGAACCAAGAAAATTCATTTACTTATGGATTTTTATCTTTTGTAAACATCTCACACCGCTCTATTGCTAATAATTGACCACAAGCAATTCAACCTTTTCAAAAAGGCTAGTGCAGTCTGTACGCCTCAATTGAAACACCAACAATCGCAAAAAAAGAAAATAGTTTACTTCATCCAGGATAACTAAAACTATGATGAATCAAGACATTGCTGGTATTAGTAGTAACTTAGATAAGACAGTAAAAGCTCAACAATTTGACAAAGTAGTTGAGGCAATTCTTGCTGGAAAGTATTCCTGGGCATGTGTTTTAATGCTGCGATTTGGTGGTTATAATCCTCTCCATTACATTCCATATCGCACCTACAATCGATTGCTCAAAGAAAATTCTCAAGCCGATAGGACAAAACAACAGCAAACTGAAAATCTAAAAATGCTGAAACACGCTCATGATTCTCGGTCTGAGAATAATGTGTCATCAAGCTGCTTAAGCAAAATTAAAGACCTAGCTTATCTAGAAGTAGCTAGAAAGCAAAAAGCATAAATCCTTGGTGGGAGTTTAGACCAGAGATTGACATAGCAAATTAACGAACATCAATCAAGCACATCGCCATTAAAACCAGAAAATGTTCAAGACGTTTCCTTGAAATCCTGTGGATTCAATTAAAAAGTATTTGGAATCAATAGATTCTGCTCTAAAGCTGATTGATTATCTGAAAGCCTGCGATGCTAATTTAAAATTTATAGCATGGCAGGTTTTCTATCGCTGTCATTAATTTTATAGATTTGGCAAAAATCTGCCAAAATGGCAAATATATACTAATGATATTGGTAAACTAATAACAACTACAACTTCAACCAAAATAGAGGTGATTTGGCAAGCAAGTTAATTTAAAAAATAAAATCAACGATTAGTTCTAACTATGAAATAAATCAAACTGATTACAAAAGTAGTCAGCATTTCATGGAGTTATTTACTCCATGACCAAGACCAATAATCCAACTGTTACTACTGGTGGTTCTTTTTCTGAGGAAGTCTGAGCAAAGAGAATTTGGGGAGGTGGATTCCCCCAAGCCAAATTTTACACAGCTTTCACTGACTGCAGACGGTGCGAGTAATGCTCATAAAACTTTCTATCCTGTGATTGGTGTTGCTTTAGTTAATAAAGCAAACGCTTAACATCAATTCCAGGAACGGAAATAGAAAAGTTACGGTGAAATTGTTGTCCTTGGCTGATAGAACTAGTAGCTTATACGCTTCTCTTTCGGCTATTGTAATCCTAGTCCTCCCAACCGGGATTATCTTTAGTTTCTAAACTTTCAATTTATATAACACTACTGGAAGTTCAAAACTTGAATAGCTTCCAGTTTTTTATCTGTATATAAAAAAAATAAGCTAGGCAAATTGCCCACCTTATTTTTTGTGAAGACTAGACATCTGGTGAAATTCATCTAGAATCCTTGTAGAGACCTAGCACAGCTACGTCTCTACATTCTTTTTGACTTCCATATTTAATAATTGGTTAATTCAAAAAGGAATTAAACCTTAGCTAATTCGGGAGTAGGACTCTTGCTGTTGCGAATTGCTGTAATAGCCTCAGCATAATCTTTAGCATTAAACACAGCTGAACCAGCGACGATCGCATTGGCTCCCGCTTCCAAAACTTGCCAGGTATTATTTGCCTTCAGCCCCCCATCCACTTCAATCCAGGGATCGAGACCGCGTTCATCACACATTTGGCGTAGCTTGCGGATTTTGGGTAACACACCAGGGATAAAGCTTTGACCACCAAAACCAGGGTTGACGCTCATAATTAGTACTAAATCGCACAAATCTAGAACATATTCAATTAGCTCTAGAGGGCTACCAGGATTAAGTACAACTCCAGCTTTCTTACCAAGCTCTTTTATTTGCCCCAAGGTGCGGTGTAGGTGTGGAGAGGCATTATGCTCGCAGTGTACGGAGATAATATCGGCACCCGCTTTAGCAAATCCTTCTACATACTTTTCTGGCTCCACAATCATCAAATGGACATCCAGAGGCTTAGTTGTAACCGGACGAATCGCCTCCACAATCAGAGGGCCTATCGTAATATTAGGTACAAAACGACCGTCCATTACATCAACATGAATCCAATCTGCTCCGGCTGCGTCTACGGCGCGAATTTCGTCACCCAGACGGCTAAAATCGGCTGATAGGATAGATGGAGAAATTACAATGGGCTTTTGAGATAGGTTTTGGGTCATGGCTAGTGGGTTTTTAAGCGTCCTCGTCTGTAAGCATTGTAACAAAGCATTGAGCAAGACTCATAAGTTTGATCCCGGTCTTTTGGGGAGTAGGGACTGGGAGGCAAGGGAGACAAGGGGGACAAGGGGGACAAGGGGGACAAGTCTCCCCCCTCTTCTTGGTCTACCTTGTCTCTTCACCATGCCCAATGCCCAATGCCCAATGCCCCATACCCAATGCCCAATGACCAATGACTAATGACAAATAACAAATGACTAAAAAACTAACCTGGATAATTTGGGGATTAACTGCTTCTTGTCTGAGTGCGCCGGTAATTGCTTCGGCTTTAGAGTCTGCTTTGGGAACTAACGGTATTGATGCTTTGAAGCTACACCAAGCTCCTTATAATTTAATCGGTCGCAAAATTGCTATTGGTCAAGTGGAAATTGGTCGGCCGGGAATGTTTGGGTGGGATAAGGCGGTGTCTAAAAATCGTGCCATATCTTTAGCAGCGGTTTTCTTACGCAATGGCCCAGCTAAGTCTAATACTGGTGTTGATCCCCATGCCTACAATGTCGCTGGTGTGATGGTGAGTCAAGACAAAGCTTTGCCAGGAGTTGCGCCGGGAGCGCGATTGTATTCATCAGCAGTGGGTTCCACTAAAAACATGGGTCAGCCAGAAGAGTGTTTATCGGCACAGCACATAGCGCTGCAAAATGGTGGCGATGTCCGTGCGATTAACTTTAGCTTTGGGGAACCTCTAAGCCGCGATCCTCGACCGGAAGCTACTTTAGACGGTAATGCTTTACTAACTTTATGTGTTGACTGGTCTAGTCGCGCTCATGATGTTTTGTATGCGATCGCAGGCAACCAGGGCAAAGGCGGCATTCCTATTCCTACAGATAATTTTAATGCAATCAACGTGGCTTTTTCATCCCGCCGAGGGGGAGTTTTTAACAAAGTAGACGTGGCTAATCTGGCGGGTGTTAACCAAGGGGTGAATCAAAGACTAGCTGGAAAAGAATTTGACCTTGATGGGCGTCGCGCTATCAGTTTAGTTGCTCCTGGTAATAATATTCCTTTGCTCAATCCAGATGGCAAATTGAACAAGGTTACAGGTACTAGTTTTGCCGCGCCTCAAGTTACAGCTACCGTTGCTCTGTTGCAGGAACTTGCAGACCGACAGATGCGGACAAAACAACCCCACTGGAGCATTGATTCTCGGCGTCATCAAGTGATGAAAGCTGTATTGCTGAATTCAGCAGACAAACTTCTAGATAGCGGCGATGGCTTAAGGTTGGGAATGACTCGGACGCTAATTGATAAGCAAAATCAAAACTGGCTAGATTCTGATGCTTATAAAGATCCAAAGATTCCCTTGGATGCCCAAATGGGAGCGGGTCATTTGAATGTATTTCGCGCTTATCAGCAATTTAGTGCTGGTCAATGGCAAGCATCAGCTGCGGTACCGGCTAATGGTTGGGATTATCGCACAGTTGATGTTGGAGCATCTGTTGACTATATATTAGCAAAACCGTTGAAGCAGGGAAGTTTTGTTGCTGTCACCCTGAGTTGGGATCGATTGGTAGAACTCAATGATAAAAATAAAAACCAGCAATATGATGTAGGCGAAAATTTTCGCGATCGCGGCTTAAATAATCTCGACCTATACTTAGTAAAAGCTGATGCTCAAAATTCGGAAGCTGGTGCTGTTTGCTCCTCAATCAGCCAAATTGATAGTGTAGAACATATTTTCTGCCCCGTTACTGCTACTGGCAATTACAAAATCCGCGTCCAATTTCGTCAAAAGCTCAATGAAGCGACTCAACCCTACAGTTTAGCTTGGTGGAGTGTACCTATTAATTGAAATAGGTTAGCACAAATATCTGTGTAAAATTACAGCGTTTTTCTCGTTTCCATGCTCCGTATGGGAACGAGATTTCCAGCCTCTGATAAATTTGATTCGATCTATAAAAACCTCACAGAAGTGCTTATTTTTCGAGCGCGTAGCTTACAATACGTTTATACGTAAAGATAAAAATTCTTACAAATAAAAATTTTTTATAAGTCGTCTGTATAGCCGTCTCAATCAAGAATTAGCAACTCCACAAGTTGTGTTTAATTACTCTAAGCTACTAATTTGCTGTTACGAAAACTGTAACAGTCCCATTTTTCTATTGGAGTAAATGCAATAGTTAATCATTGACACAGGATCTGCGTCAACTCTGAGCACAAATCGGGAATTTTTGGCAAGTGAGGTAGCAGAATGAATCGCCATAAATTGAGTGATGCGAAAGAAAATTTCTTGCAAAGACGTTACGGTGTTAGTCTAGGCAGACGTTATGCTTTGGCAGCTGCAAGCGTTGTTCTATTCAGTGTATTAGGGTGTTCTCAAGTCGATAGTAATAAAAGTGCCATTGCCCAATCTAGTTTACCTCAGCCAGAAACTCCATTGCAAAAAAAAACAGCCAACACTGATACAAAAATTGTTGAGTCTAGCAATAAGTTTGGCTTCAAACTATTTTCAGAAGTTCTGAAAAACGATCGGGGTGAGAAAAATATTTTTATCTCACCTTCGAGTGTTGCGATCGCTCTTGCTATGACTTATAACGGCGCTAGCGGTTCGACTCAACAAGCAATGGCAAAAACCCTAGAATTACAGGGGATGAATCTACCAGAAATCAACTCTTCTTACGCGGCGGTATTAAAACAGCTTTTAGACAATTCGGATACGAAAGTGCAATTGAAAATTGCTAACTCACTTTGGGCAAATCAAAAGGTTAGCTTTGCACCAGACTTTCTCAAGAGAACCCAGGACTTCTATCAAGCCAAAGTCAGCAATTTAAACTTTCAAGATGCCGCCGCATCTAGTATTATCAATAACTGGGTCAAAGAAAATACTAACGGCAAAATTACTAAAATAATTGAAACCATTGAACCAAATCAGGTATTATTTCTGATTAATGCCATATATTTTAAAGGTAATTGGAGTAACGAGTTTGACAAGAAAGAAACTGCTTCATACCCTTTTTACATCACATCTAACAGGCCAAAACAACACCCAATGATGTCACAAGAGGGTGATTATAAATACTATGAAAGCGAAAAATTTCAGGCAGTTAGTTTACCTTATGGAAAAGATAGTAAGATAAGTTTTTATATATTCTTACCCAAAAAGAATTCCAACCTCAAAGCATTTTATCAAAACTTGAATGTTGAGAACTGGGAAAAATGGATGACTCAGTTCAACAATCAAAAAGGGTTTATTCGCCTACCCCGCTTCAAAACAGATTACGAGATTACACTTAATGATGCTTTAAAAACTTTAGGTATGGGGGAGGCTTTCAGCAACAAGGCCAATTTTTCTGGCATGGGTAAAAATTTTGCCATTAGCCAAGTTAAGCATAAAACTTTTGTCGAAGTAAACGAAGAAGGCACTGAAGCGGCCGCGGCTACTTCAGTGGGAATAGTAGCAACATCTGCAAGACAAGAACCAGAACCATTCCGAATGATTGTCGATCGTCCCTTCTTCTGCGCCATCAGGGATAATCAGACGGGAAACATTTTGTTTATGGGTTCAATTATCGAACCACAATGAGGATGTAGGAGGGATTGAAGACTTCATATTTTAAAAAAAACTTCCAAAAAATAAAATTTTCAGTGAATATAAATAATTAATTTACATTCATTGTATATGCGGATAGTAATTTTTATAAATCATTATCTGTAAAAGGAACTATCGATGGTGAAAATATTTTTAGTGATGGGGAAAATTCTAACCTTGCGGCATAATCATCTATTTGTGATAGTTCCAGTTCAATTGTTTGCTGCTCTTTTTCATCAAAAAGCAACTGAATTTGATAACTTGTCCAGAATTGTTCGCCTAGTTCATCTTCTAAATCAAAAGGCTGTTCTTCATCACCCCATATATTCGACCAAAGGACTATTTGATTAGCCCGAAAATGGTTTTGACCTTTTGTATCTCCAACTACAAAATATACTTCGACATTTAAATTAAATCCCAAATCATCGACTTCTGCCTCTGTTATCTGACAGCTAACGACAATTAAACTATCTGGGTTAATATCTACTACTTGCTGTTGGCGTTGTAATAATTCTTGAAATACAAAACTAGGTAACAACTTTGAACTCTCCTCAAGTAAGTTTTTTTGAGTTTCTGGAGAGTAACGAGTTTTTAATTCTTGCACGATCAAATTTAAAATATCTTTACTAGCTAAATTAACAACTATCTGTTTATTTGCAGGATTAAGGAAACATCCTTGATTAAGATTAATGTGTTTTTTAATTGGCATAGTTCTCTAAAATCCTTTGAATGCAAACGGATAATTCACAAATCAAGCTCAAACAAAGGTAAGGAATAAATATTACTTTAGCTTCTGTTCTATATCTTTAGCAAGATAACAAAACCATGACTAAAGTCACAGATCAAACATACACAAGATAAACAATAATTGTTAAATTAGTAATGATTTGCAATAATTGTCCAGTTAAAAGGTTCGATTTCTATCGGGACTTGTGACTGATTTTTCTTACTCTTTCAGCAACATCGTTTTTTTATGTGTAGATTAATTGGCTATCTTGGTAACGCCATCCTCTTAGATGAGTTGCTGTATAAACAAGAGCATTCGCTCTACAAACAAAGTTACAGTCCTTTGGAATTAAAATCAGGAGTAGTTTGTGGAGACGGAGTAGGTGTAGGCTGGTACGACGAAGTGGGTAAACCTTTTATTTACCGAAATACTATCCCGTTGTGGAACGAACCGAATCTGGAAGAGTTGAGTAACTATGTACAATCCAGTTGTACTGTAGGCTATGTCCGATTAGCTGGGACAGGTGAATCGCTCGACATTAGCAATTGTCAGCCATTTCGTAGTGGGAAACTTTTGTTTGTGCATAATGGCGAGATATCAAACTTTCAACAAACTCTTTGTAGACCAATACGTGAGAGCCTTTCTGATTCCACATACCGCCTGATTAAGGGCACGACTGACTCTGAACACATTTTCGCCCTACTAATGGAAATATGGCAGTCGTCTCCAGACAGCACTCTGTTGTCAGCATTAAGTAAAACAGTTCAAAAATTGACTAAGTTGGCATCAGAACACGACACCAGCTTTAGTGCCAATGTAATTGTCAGTGATGGTCAAGCAGTTGCAGCAATTCGCTATGCTTATCGCACACAAGCCCCTACTCTTTATTGGTCTTGCGATCAACTCAAGCAGCCAAACCAAGTTATTGTTGCTTCTGAGCCTTTATCCAATCACCAAAATTGGACTGCTTTTGGTGAGCAAAGTGCGCTATTTGTTGAAGCCCAATCATTACAACCAACAATTAGCCTGTTGGAGAGATTTGTTCCGATTGGGGTTTAAAAAAGCATTGCGATTTTGTGGAAATTGAGTTTTTCTCTCTAAAGTTGATGCGATGGTAGACAAGCAACAGCAATGCTTGTGCCAAAAGACAACAGTTGGAGGCAAGTCAGAGAGACAACATACGTCTTTCAACTCTTTTGGGAGCTAGACGCGAGTGCGTCTTGTAGAGTTGCGTCACCGATGATATCATGTCCGCCAAATTACCCATAATAAAAGAACCCCACCCCCAACCCCTCCCGAAAAGCGGGGAGGGGAGACAAAGCACAGCTTTGGCGGGGTGGGGTTCTTCGGGTTTAATAAGCAATCAAGCGGACATAATATCATCGGTGACGCAATCATCATTCCTCTATGGCTCGAATGGCACTAAGTTAAGATACAGCCCTTATCGTGACTGGTTCCCAGCCTGGAGGCTGGGAACTCATTCTGGGAGGCTCCGCCTCCATAGCTTGACAAGAGGTAGAACCTCTTTTGAATACATTCCCAGCCTGGAGGCTGGGAACGAGTCTAAACAAGCTTTTGGGCTTTACAAGCGTGCCATTCGGTCATGCATTAATTTTCGGAGATGTCTCTTGTACTCTGTCCACCACTATACTCATGCAAGCTAGAGCGATCGCATACTTACTTATAATTCGTAAGGAATGCCCTGTTGCCTGATTCAATCCAATTTTAGTTACCCTGAATGACCCAAATAGTTTTATGATTCTCTACGAAAGTATATTTGAAATTATTTTAGGTCTACCACCAAAATATTCTCAAGCTGATTCTGGAACATGATAAATCACCTTTAAGTGATTCGTGCAATACTGGTTTTGAACCTTCTTCCAGGGTCAAATAAAGTACAGGGAGATGCAAAAGTATGGCTGAACACTCATTTCACGACCAACTGAGTTTAGAGGAACAAGCTGAAAAACTCGGCAAGCAAGCATTAAGCTTGGGTTTGATTCCCAGCTTTGTAGTGCATTACTTTCCTGATACTTGGGTATTTTATATACCCAATGAAACTAAATCGGAACCGCTGACACCAGAAGAGGCATACTTTCGTTTAAAGCAACTGGTTAAACAGTAGATATTTTGACGACAAATTTTTGAAGACAACGGCTAGACACTGCAATTGTTAAGTAACAGTAGTTATGGCGAAACCAGCAATTTTAACCGTCGATGACGATCCAGAAGTATTGCAAGCGGTGTCACGAGACTTGCGTCATCAGTATGGCGATCGCTTCCGCATTGTTCGGGCAGATTCCGGGATCGCGGCTCTGGATGTGGTGCAGCAACTAAAATTGCGGAATGACCCAGTTGCTCTATTTCTAGTGGATCAACGTATGCCCCAAATGGGAGGCGTGGAGTTCTTAGAACGAGCAAAAAGTATTTTTCCCGATGCGAAACGTGCCTTGTTGACGGCTTATGCAGATACGGATGCTGCTATTAAATCGATTAATAGTGCCAAACTTGATTATTACTTACTCAAGCCTTGGAATCCACCAGAAGAGAGATTATATCCGGTTTTAGATGATTTGCTAGATGACTGGCTAGCAGGATTTCGCCCACCCTTTGAAGGCATTCGAGTCATTGGTAATCGCTGGTCGCCTTTTTCACATCAGGTGAAAGACTTCCTAGCACGTAACCAGATTCCATTTAAGTGGTTAGATGTTGAACTGGAGCCGGATGCAGAAAAATTAGTGGAATTCGCCCAAGCTGATTGTAGACAACAATTACCCTTAGTGCTATTTCCCGATGGTTCCCGATTAATTCAACCATCTAATTTAGAAATTGCCGCCAAAATTGGGCTGCAAACTCAGGCAGAGCGTCCCTTTTATGACTTAGCGATCGTCGGTGCTGGCCCTGCCGGATTAGCAGCCGCCGTTTATGGCGCTTCTGAGGGATTGAGTACTGTCTTAATTGAGCGGGAAGCGCCAGGAGGACAAGCAGGTACGAGTTCGCGGATTGAGAACTATTTGGGGTTTCCGATTGGCTTGAGTGGCAACGATTTGGCAAGGCGGGGAGTCACCCAAGCGCGGCGATTTGGAGTAGAAATTCTCACTCCTCAAGTAGTAACTGGGGTTCGATTGGAAGATCCTTATCGGGTTCTGCAATTAGCAGATGGTAGCGAGATTAGTTGCCATGCACTTCTAGTTGCAACCGGTGTTTCCTACCGTTGGCTCAATGTTCCAGGAGCCGAGAAGCTTACAGGAGCAGGAATTTATTACGGTGCTGCCATGACTGAGGCGATCGCCTGCACCAATGAAGAGGTTTACTTGGTAGGCGGGGCAAACTCTGCTGGACAGGCAGCAATGCACTTTTCTAAGTATGCCAGCAAAGTGATTATGTTAGTACGGGGTCAGTCACTAGCATCAAGTATGTCTCAATATTTGATTGACCAAATTGCTGCAACTGAAAATATCCAAGTTTGCACGGGTTGCAGCGTCGTGGAAGTCAAGGGAGAAGAATATTTAGAAGCAATTACGATCGCCCATGCTAACACTGGACAAATCGAAACCGTGCCAGCGCGATCGCTGTTTATTTTCATCGGTGCTAGCCCCAAAACTGATTGGCTCGATGGCGTTATTCAACGCGATACTCAGGGGTTTATCATCACAGGGCCGGACTTAGCGCATAATGGCAAATCTCCTCGTGGTTGGTCTTTAGAACGCTCTCCTTTTTTATTAGAAACCAACATTCCCGGAATCTTCGCAGCCGGAGATGTCCGCTATGGCTCAATTAAACGGGTAGCATCCGGTGTGGGAGAAGGTTCGATCGCCATTCAATTCGTTCACCGCTACCTAAGTAATGTTTAGCTAAAGCAGCCAATACTAAGCTGTATAAAATAGACCTGCCTTAAAAATAGGGACTGGGGACTGGGGACTGGGGACTGGGGACTGGGGACTGGGGACTGGGGACTGGGGAAGAGATATTTTTAAGGAAAATAACAAACCTTTCCCCCTTTCCCCCGCCCCTTATCCCGACAAATGCCAAGAAGTCTAATCTGCAAACCCTCTCCCCTGCTCCCCTGCTCCCCTGCCCCCTGCCTCCTGCCTCCTGCCTCCTGCCTCCTTCATTGACTTGCGTTGATCCCAATTACCCCGATGATGATTAAGGCGATCGACACAAGTTTGATGAATGTGGCAGATTCCCGAAACCAAATAATCCCAATAAGAGCTACTAGAATAGTTCCTAATCCAGCCCAGACAGAATAGGCGACACTTACTTCAAGTTTCTTGAGAGCAAAGGTCAAAAAAGTAAAACAAAGTCCATAGAAGACAAATATTAATACTGAAGGAACTATTTTAGTAAATCCCTGTGATAATTTCATGCAAGTTGTGCCTGAAACCTCAAAGAGGATTGCTAATATAAGGTAAATCCAACTTGTTGACATATTTTTTGTAAGTGGTTAGTTAAGAGCAACTGCCCTAAAAATAGAATAAACACTCCTGAAGTAACTCATTAAAAATTTTTACAAGTGTAATATCAATTCTCGATAAAGATGCTTTGGAGGGAAGGCGTAGCCGAGAGATAAATATATGCAGCTTCATAAAGAAACAGTATAGGTATTCCAACATTTAAAACCAAACGTGCAGTAGTATAATTGAGGCTGATTCCGGGGCTTTATAGCGATGAAATTGCTCAAGCATTCGAGCAACATCTGCTGTAGTGTGATTGTGTTTTTGTCCTACTAATGGTACAAGAGATGACGGCTCAATTTGAATACAGCACTCTTGCCGATCCACAGGATATTCAACAGCTGATATATATCCTTGAGCAGTGTTTTATCAGCGGAGTTGGTGGTGAAGAAGCTTATATCAATCTCATTGGCGTAGAAAATTTCCGTATTATTCGGGGATTTGGGCAATTAGTTGGTGGATTGGCAACTCTGGATATGGGTCAATGGTGGGGTGGTGTGCGCGTACCAATGACAGGAATTGCCGTTGTGGGTATTGCTCCAGAGTATCGCGGTTCGGGAGCTGCGATCGCTCTCATGCAGCAGACGCTCAAGGAACTTTATGCTAGAGGTATACCGCTCTCTGCTCTTTATCCAGCAGTTCAAGGCTTGTATCGAAAAGTCGGGTATGAGCAGGGGGGTAGCTGGTGTAATTGGGAAGTTGCAACTAAAAGTATCCAACTGCGGGAGCAACCTCTACCTTTACAACCAATAGTAAATATCAATCATCAAGTATTTCACGAACTATATCAGCAGCAGGCGAAACTAACGCATGGATATTTAGACCGACATCGAGCAATCTGGGAGCGCTTAATTCAACCAGATGAGAAGGAAACATTTTATGCATATTTTATTGGTACCAAAGAGAAACCCGAAGGTTACATCCTCTTCAGTCAACATTCAAAAGAAGATGGCGCAATCCTGCGAATCAAAGATTGGGTAATTCTCACAACTGCGGCTGCACAAACATTCTGGTCTTTTCTTGCCAGTCATCGCTCCCAAATTGAACGCGTGCGATGGAGGAGTTCTGCAATTGATTCTTTGACATTGCTGCTACCAGAGCAAACTGCCAAGCTTAAGAATACGATGCGTTGGATGCTCCGAGTAGTAGATTTAGTCAAGGCGCTGGAGATGCGGGGTTATCCTTCGGGAATTGAAACTGAATTGCACCTAGATATTCAAGATAATTTGCTAGATGCAAACAATGGTAAATTCATCCTTTCTGTTGCCAATGGACGCGGTGAAGTTACAAAAGGTGGAAAAGGTGAGTTGCAGTTAGATATCCGAGAACTAGCACCACTATATACAAATTTGTTCGCTCCCTACCATTTGCAAATAGCCGGAAAACTGCATGGGACAGAAACCGCTATTTCAGCAGCTACGCAAATCTTTGCAGGTAGTTCTCCTTGGATAGCTGATTTCTTTTAACCTGAGTTGTCAACGAACCTTTCTTTAGTTGAACTAAAGTTCTCATAGTTCTCGTTTAACTGAGGTACACCCGTAGGGGCACGACGACACTGCCCATAGGTGTTAACCTTAAGCTCAAATGCGTGTCCTACAGGCGTTTTACCCCCTTAATCCCCCCGATGTATTGGCTACGGTGTACACACAAGTCTGAAGTTGTTCAATAATCTGGGTTTTACCCCACCCTAACCACTGCTTGAATTCAATAAACGACCACCCGAATTCAATAAATGACTGCCCGAATTCAATAAACGACTGCCCGAATTTAATAAACTACTGCCCGAATTCAATAAACAACCACCCGAATTTAATAAACAACCACCCGAATTTAATAAACAACCACCCGAATTTAATAAACAACCACCCGAAATCAATATATTTATTGCATAAATTCTCAAAACCTCACCTGAAACCTGATTTACTTAGGTTTTAGCTTTAGTTTTACCCCACCCAACCATCACTGCGATTAAGTAGGTAAGTAAGTCGGTGCAATAAAACCAAACTGTGTAAAGAAAAGTAAATAAGCCTCAAACTCT
The DNA here is from genome assembly GCF_034530995.1 of Nostoc sp. DedQUE04. Classification (NCBI taxonomy): domain Bacteria; kingdom Bacillati; phylum Cyanobacteriota; class Cyanophyceae; order Nostocales; family Nostocaceae; genus Nostoc; species Nostoc sp. DedQUE04. The sequence continues at coordinate 26,065 of NZ_JAVRCA010000021.1, forward strand.
TTCTCCCCCTGCGTTCTTAATGATAAGTCTTTCACCAGACATGATATCAAGGGGGGAAACAGGAAATTTGTTCCCTCCCCTTGACAAGGGGAGGGTTAGGGTGGGGTGAAGCGGATGGTGATGGGAAGCCAGAAAACTGAATATCACGTCATTACAAGGGTTTCACCTTAAGTGAACACCTATGGGCAATGCCGTGCCCCTACGCGAACAAATCTATATATATGTATAAGGGTTTTAGTGAATGGGTTTTACTTTCTCTCTATACAAAACATCAGCTGGAAACATAATTAATCCTTCGCTCGTCCTTCCGCTAGATTAACAATTTCTGTTGTTGTCAACTCACACACAAATTAAACTGTCAGCGATTTACTTTTAATAAGTAATGATGATTTATCGTGCTTATTTAATCCCAAACCTCATCTGGTAAAAATAACTCAACGGGATTTATGAATTTTTCTCCGGAAGTTCAGCACAGTCATCAGAAAACAATCTAAGTAAACCTGATTAGTTTCTCCTTACTTGCACACCCACATTCACAACATGAAATCACATCTACTGGCGATTGGTTTAAGCAGTTTGGTTCTAGTTGCAGGACAAGCTAAAGCCTCACAATTACAGTCTTGGTACTATGATTCTAGCCAAAACCAATTAGACCTAACTACCACTTCGGGAATAGAACCAAAAGCCTTTTTATTAGATAATCCGAATCGATTAGTGATTGACTTACCTGGAACTAATTTTAATTCCGATACTGTAAAACAAAGTTTTGGTAAGGCGGTGAAAGAAATTCGCCTCGGCAAACCAGACTCTCAAACTACTCGTTTTGTCGTCGAGTTAGCTCCGGGTTATGATGTTACTTCCCAAAATATATCAGTTAAAGGAGATTCCCGTTCTCATTGGATTTTCAAATTCAATTCATTTAATCGCCAAAGTAATCCCATTGTTGGGGAAAATCGAGAAGATATTGCCATCAAATCCACAGATGCATCGACATTTGCCGGAGTTGTAAATCTTGGTCAAGAAATGGTTGGTATCACTTCTCAGATTCGTAGTTTGTTAGCAAGTTATAAAACATTAAATCCGGGAATATTTTTCTTGGATTTAGATACAGGAAACTATATAGATATTAATGGCGAAAAAAGATTTGCTGCTGCCAGTACAATCAAATTCCCCTTATTAGTGGCTCTTTTCCAAGAAATAGATGCAGGTAGAATTAAACTTACCGATAAATTAGTGATGCGGCGCGATTTAAAGGTGGGCGAATCTGGAATAATGCAATACAAACCCATCGGCACTAAATTTAGTGTCCTGGAAACTGCTACTTTGATGATGACAATCAGCGATAATACCGCCACAAATTTAGTTCTCGATCGCTTGGGTGGTGCCGCAAAAGTTAGTCAACGTTTTCGTAGCTGGGGATTGCAAAATACAGCACTTCGCAATTTACTTCCAGATATCGGTGGCACAAATACAACTAGTTCTAAAGATTTAGTCAGATTAGCGGCGTTAGTTTCTAATAATCGTTTGCTATCCCCAACTAGCCGCGATCGAGTTTTAGGCATTATGCGTCATGTGAAAACCAATAGTTTACTACCAGCTGGTATCGGTCAAGGAGCTACTATTGCCCACAAAACTGGTACATTGAGATTTATCATTGGTGATGCGGGTATTATTCAAATGCCCAACGGCAAAAGCTATTTAGCAGGTGTTTTGGTGCAAAGACCAAACTACGATCGCAGAGCTGGAGATTTTGTCCGTGAAGTTTCCAGAAGAGTCTATAATTACCTAGACAATACCAAAGTTAGCAATATACAACCCAAATTTGGCGATGCCTCCAACGGGCTACGCCTACGCATTCGTTAGTCAAGCGATCGCAACTACTAGTCCACCACATCAATTTTGAAGAGTACTGTTAGCGGTAGCGGGGCGTTTAGCCCGTGCTGAGTATTGAGTAATTTACTCTCAGCCAAGGTACTCACTACTCAGCATTGAGTAGGGTGAATAAGTTTGTAGTAAAGGCTAAAGTCCTTACTACGAACTCCGCAATTGCACCAAATCGCAAAAATAGGGACGTACATTTGTACGTCCCTACATATCTATCTGTATTCAGGTATTTCGTCGTGAAATGAGATTAACTCAGAAAATTTGGTGTACCACCATTACCACTCCTACCAACAGCAGGAATTTCCACTGTGTCATCTGTAGCTTTACCAGTGCCGTCATTGACAACGTAATTAGTGTTACCCACATGTCCATTAGGGATAAACAATTGTGGATGGTCAAAGGGCGCTTTATCAAACCGAACTCGGTCATCAGTCAGTCCTTTTAAAAAGGCAACCAAATCCTGTTTTTCTGCTGGTGAAAGATTTAGCGGTGGAAGTACTCCATAATCACCACCACGATTGTAAAAATCAATCACTTGCTCTAGAGTCGCCTGACCTCCATTGTGGAAGTAGGGAGCAGTTAGTTCCACATTGCGAAGTCCGGGTGCTTTGAAAGCTCCATTTGCAAACACAGGTTCACTGGAATTCAACGGTGGATTGAGGGTTGGGGGATTTTCGCCAAGGAGATCCTTAAATTTACCCAACTGAGCCAATCGTGCCTCTGAAAGCGGACTACGTTGACCTTTACTCTGCAAACCGTCATAACCACCCAAACCGGGGTCTTCTGTGGCTGGTCTGACACCGATATTGAAGAAACCATTGTCTTCGGGAGATTGTGAGCCAAACGGCGCACGTTTGATTCGTCCCTCTTTAGCCACGCTGCTGACTGAAGCCGCAGTTAATTCTACTCCAGTGTGGCAACTAATACACAGACCTTTGCCCTCAAACAGTCCTTTCCCTCGTTGCTGCTGCGCGGTTAGGGCGCTGGTGTTTCCTTCCAAATAGCGATCGTAGGGCGTATCATAGGAAATGAGCGTAGACTCGTACAATTGAACTGCCAGCCCAAAGAATAGCGAGAAGTTGTACTCTAGCAATGTGTACTCATTAGTTGTCAAGGAGCGATCGGGCCTTTTAACAATAGTCCGTTTACCGTCAGAGTCAACTTGGATGAGACGAGTAGAATTCCACCACTCCGGCTTGAAGGCATCTTGAATCATCTGCTCGTATGTTTTATCTTTAAGTCCAGGTTTAGGCGATCTACTATCTTTACCTAAAACGCTGTCTTGCGGATGCACAATCTGTTTAGCTAGCGGTTTTAGAGGTAATAACTTTTTCGCAAGTTTTCGGGGGAGCTTTTTACCCTTACCAGAGGTGAAAGATATTCTGTCAATTAGCCCCAACTTATCACTCCCGAACTTATCACCAATTTCTTCAAAAGTGCGACCATCTGCGGATGACTCAAAGGAACTGAGTGGCGGCCCGACAGCTTGAGATGCCAAAGACGAGTTTTTGAGGCTGACTTTGACAAATTCTGCCCTAATTGGGTTTATAGCCTTGACAACAGTGGCGTTAGGATCTCTTAAACCGAAGGGATTCACCCCATTAAAGATATCTTGTGCCCTTCCGTCCCAAAAGTTGCGGAAGTTGAATGCAGCATTAATCACGGTTGGCGTGTTACGCGGCTCAACGCGCCGCACATTGATACCTTTTATGTTAAACACCGGATCTGGCTCGGTTGTAACTTTGTCTTCTGCATTACCAAGTGTGACATCCACAAACTTCGTATTGAAGATCCCCTGAGAAGAACTGACATCGTTACGGTCAGATACAACAGTCTTAGGATCGTTGGGGTTTGACAGCTTGTGGAAGGGAAAATCTCCTGGTTTAAGCTGATAGTTTGGTAGTCCGCCGACATTGAAAACTGAATCTGGATTCTCTGTACCATCGGCATTGACCCGCAAAAGCCCAGGAGCAATCTGATTTTTGGATCTATTGTCGGCTCCAGCATGAAAGTGACAACTAGCGCAGGAGGTCTTTCCATCGCTCCCAATCTGCATATCCCAAAAAAGAGTCTTTCCTAACTTGATTGCAGCTGTTTTGTCTGCTACAAAGTCTCCAAGATTGTCAGGTTCTGGAACCGATACGCTTTTGAGCGAAACTGGAGACGGGCCTGTAACTGCTGATACAGTATTTCCAGCTATTACCGCTGCCAGAATAATGGCAGCAATGGTTATAGTCCTTGAAAATCTCGATCTCAAGTAGTTAGGCTTGCCATATCTGAATCTCCACTCTTGCCCCTTTATTTTTGTCACCAAAGATTTGAGCAAAAATCGACCTCTTGAGGTCAGCAATAAGTAACATGATAAAGCGGTGGCGAAGATTACTAAGCTGATTATGGGTATAATCCCCATAGTTTTTTTCTAAAGTAACACCGAGATAAAGTATACATTTACGAAGAAGTTTTTAATTTAATATTCATGTAAAATGAACACGCAAATTACGAATTTTACGTGAACAAAAAAATACACCCTCTTCGGGCTACGAATCATAAATTAATTTGGATAAATTGATGATTATTTTATATTGAATTTGCATTAACTAAACTATTAATATATTTTATCGATAAGAGTTTGATAAAATGTTCAGATATTTAAATTAGATATAACTTACTTATCAGTCCTAATTTTTGGATATTTTAATGTTACTACATCAAAGTTCTGGTCGGTGGCGCTTAGGGCTAGCATTATCGCTATTGACAGTCTTCTTATGGGGAATTTTACCTATTGCTCTTGCAGTAATTCTACAAGTACTTGATGTCTATACCGTTATTTGGTTTCGTTTTTTAGTATCATTTGTATTACTTGCTATGTATTTAGGGATACGCGGTAAATTACCAAAATTAGAACAATTGCGCTCTGCTTCTGGAAAATTATTAGCGATCGCAACAATATTTTTAGGGATTAATTACTTCTCGTTTACCCAAGGTTTAGCATTAACATCGCCTGCTAACGCTGAAGTTTTGATTCAATTATCTAGCCTTTTATTAGGTTTTGGAGGGTTAGTAATTTTTAAAGAACGTTATCGACTGTCTCAATGGATTGGCGTTAGTGTCATGATTTGTGGTTATCTTTTATTTTTTCGCGAACAACTAACGAATTTAATTACAGCGTATGGTACATATATACTAGGTAGTGTTTTAATCGCGCTAGGAGCAACGGCTTGGGCTATTTATGCTTTGGCACAAAAGCAGTTATTACAATCTTTATCTTCCACCAACATCATGTTGATCATTTATGGGGGCTGTACTTTATTATTCACTCCTCTAGCTAAATTTAAATCACTTTTTATACTCGATAGTTTCCATTTAGTAATGTTAATTTTTTGTGCCTTGAATACCTTAATCGCTTACGGTGCTTTTTCTGAATCATTACAACATTGGGAAGCATCACGAGTAAGTGCAGTAATAGCTTTAGCTCCCATTGTGACATTAATAGCAGTCGCAGTTGTATCAGTTATTGCATCTGATTGGATACCACCAGAACACTTCACCCTTATAGCAATATTGGGAGCAGGTTTAGTAGTTACAGGTTCAGTAGCGATCGCACTTGGGAAAAGCTGATTAATCGCCATATTTTTCAGAAATTTTACTGGATTTTTCAGCTAGTGAATTTGTGCAATATTCAAAGCTACAACATAAATACTGAGGCAGACTATTTTTTATTTGTTATGATTTAATAGTGAAGGCAAACTACTGAAGTCATCTAGATACTTTACTCATCTGCGTGACTTTGTAGGATTTGATTGTTGACTTTATAGCCGAAATATCCTTGAAAAAGAATTCAAAAATCAGAATTCAGGAGTCAGAGTAAATTACTAGAGTATTGGGTATCGCTACTTTTTTTGACTACTAAATCTCAGATTTAATGGAGATTTTAAACCCATTTATACTCATTGTTTTCAGCCAGCTACATTCGCAAGTCATACATTAATTCATCCTGAATTATAATTACTGACTCCTAAATTCTGTTTTGAGAAAATTGAGGCTAATAACTTTAACTAAACCAAGCAGGGCGCCCGAATAACTACCAAAGCCAACACCTGATAAAACCAGACCACCGAAACAGTTGAGCGATGAATAGTTTGTTTGGTAATTGGGCCAGCACCCTCAGAAAAAATTCTTTATTGCTGGTTCTTTCAATGGTGCTGCCAACGTTTGGAATTAGTAATTCTGTGTTGGCAGCAGAGCGGATTTATGCATCTTATTCAGCTTTAGAGCTTTCCATTTCAGTCAGGACTTTAGAGAACTACGCCAAAACAGGTGTAATTAACGAAGACTTAGCAGCCTATCAGCGATATCTGCCTTTAGAACAGTTTCAAGAATTGCGGCGGATTTTACTTAATCGTGTGAAAGTTAGTCCGGTAGTAGTTTCGCAACTTCTCTACACACCCCAAGGAGAATTTTTACTGCATCGATTGGCGCAAGTGATTAAAACCAATCAGCCAGAACCAGGATTGAGTACTTTGCGTTCGGCGCTAATTTTAGCCTCTGGTGAATCGGGAGGCTTGACACTTTTAAATGTGTTGCGTAAATATCCCACCAGCAGCATTCGCCTTGATGTCGCCGAGACTTTTGAAATAGCTACGGAATTGGAGAAACTTGTTAACCAAACCCATCAAGCGATCGCAGTTGTTTCTCAAAAGTCTAAAATAGAAGCTGAGAGCATTTCTCAACCAAATTTCTCGCAATTGCCCGATTTAAAGGTTCCAGGAAAATTTAAGTCGCAAAAATACATCCTGAAGTTTTTTGACTCAACCCGCAATCGACTTTTATTGACTGATGTTTACATTCCCAATGTCCAAAAGGCTGCACCGGTAATTGTCATTTCTCACGGCTTGGGTTTAGACAGCAGTAACTTTCAATATTTAGCCACTCACTTAGCTTCTTACGGATTTGCTGTCGTTGTTCCCAATCACCCTGGTAGTGATGCGAAACAATTACGTTCTCTCTTAAAAGGACGCGCTATTGAAGTAGCAGAACCAAGCGAATTTCAAGACCGACCTTTGGACATAACATATATACTGAATCAATTGCAAAAAGGTAATCAATCTGATTCACGGTTTAAAGGTCGCCTAAATCTGCAACAAGTCGGAGTATTTGGTCAATCTTTGGGAGGCTACACAGCCTTAGCCCTAGCAGGCGCTAAAATCAACTTTGAGCAGCTAAAACAAGACTGTCAACCAGCAGCACTCCAAAATACCTGGAATATGTCTTTACTGCTCCAGTGTCGCGCTTTAGAATTGAGCATCAGCAAGTCTGGCAAAGATTATAACCTGCGGGATGAGAGAGTAAAAGCTGCGATCGCAGTTAATCCCATTACTAGTTCTATTTTCGGCAAAGCTGGCTTAAGTCAAATCAAAACTCCAGTGATGATTGTCAGCAGTAGTGATGATACTGTTGCACCAGCTTTATCCGAGCAAATTTTACCTTTTTCCTGGTTAACGAATCCTCAAAAGTATCTCGTCACGCTTGAAGGTGGCACACACTTCTCCACCATTGGTAATGCAAACCCTGCAAATCAACAAGTAGCATTACCTGCTGATATGATTGGTGATGCTTCTCAAGCGCGTCGTTACATGAATGTTTTAAGTTTACCTTTCTTCCAAACATACATTGCAGGCAGGCCGCAATACACACCCTACCTAAACGCCGCTTACACTCAAAGCATTTCTAGTAAGCCTCTTGGCTTGAGTCTCGTTAAGTCATTGAATACAACTGAATTAGCACAATTATTGGATATCAAAGCAGCCAAACTCGTTCAAAAAAAAGTTCCCAACACCATAGTCAGCTTCGGATTTTGGATGTTGGATATTGGTGTTGCGTTGCTGCATGTAATGATTTTTATTTGATTTGTACAGACGTAATTAATTACGTCTGTAGAGTTGATTTTCACCTTTAGAAAATCAGAGGCTCAATTTTTGCTACGGAAGCCTTGCCACGTTATTAGACCATCCTCTAATTATTTTCACTTACATTAGTAACTGTAAAAAGCGTAACAAGCACAGATAGATGCGATCGCATTCATACTTATCAGCATATACTTTAAAGAAATATGACATTTAATTACGCTATTTTAAAACTAGCTTTACATAAGTTCAGTTATGAGCCAGCCGGAATATACTACAGCCCAAGCTACTGCCCTGACTAACCACGATCGCAAACCCATTCACATACCTGGCTCTATTCAACCTCATGGCATTCTCCTGGCACTCAGTAATCAGTTAGAGATACTGCAAGTTAGTAACAATACCCAAGTGTATTTGTGTAAAGCTCCAGAAGATTTGCTCAGTAAACCTTTGAGCTATTTACTTGAACCTCAGCCAGTGGAAATTGTCAAGCAGTGCTTAGTAAAAAAGGTTGGCAGCGCTAATGCGTTTAAAGTATTAATAAATACTTTATATGGGGAAATATACTTTGATGCTATTGCTCATCGTACAGAAGAAGCTGTGATTCTGGAGCTAGAACCAACTGACTCGGAATTTGAGATGAGTTTCTTAAACTTTCATAGTTTTGCGAGTGAAGCGATCGCTAAAATGCAAAAGACATCCAATTTGGGAGAATTTTTGCATTTAGTAGCTGAAGAAGTTCAAAAAATCATCGGTTTCGATCGGGTGATGGTTTATCAATTTGACGAGTCAGAAGCGGGTTCTGTGGTTGCAGAAGTTAAACGGGAAGATTTATCACCTTATTTAGGACTTCACTATCCCGCTACAGATATTCCAGCGCAGGCTAGGGAGTTATACACGCGCTGCTTTCTGAGATTTCTCCCCGATTTGACTGCCGAACCTGTCAAACTAGTTCCAACGGAAAATCCGACAACACATCAGCATCTTGACTTAAGCTACTGTCTGCTACGGAGTTTTGATTGGTGTTGTACTGAATATCATCAAAATATGGGAGTGAAGGCTCTTTTAGTGATTTCAATTATTCAAGAGCAGAAACTTTGGGGATTAATATCCTGTCACCATCAAACACCAAAGTATATTTCTTACGAAGTCCGCAAGATGTGCGAATTTTTGGGACAGATTGCATCTTCAGAATTAGCACACAAAATTAGTAACTCGGAATGGGATTATAAAGTAAAACTCAAATCGCTACAGTCTGAGTTTCTAGAATCTATTTCCCAAGCAGACAATTTTATCGATGCCCTCATCAAACCGGAAATCCGCTTGCTCGATCTTGTTAGTGCTTCAGGAGCGGCGGTTTGTCTGGATAATGAAATTACCCTTGTGGGAACAACACCGAATATTGATGAAGTTCGGGCACTCATTGAATGGGCGAATACCCAAGTTAGTGACAATCTGTTTGCTACTGATTCTCTGCCGAAGCTTTACCAAGAGGCACTAGTATTTAAAGATACTGCTAGTGGCTTGTTGCTACTGCGGATTTCTAAAATTCGGCGCTATTATATCCTTTGGTTTCGCCCTGAAGTTCTTCAAACGGTACACTGGGCAGGAAATCCACAAGAATCCATGCAAGCACAGGCAGACGGTAGCTATACCCTGTCTCCCCGAAAATCCTTTGAACAATGGCAAGAAACGGTTAGATTAACTTCTCTACCCTGGAAACCTTGCGAACTTGACAGTGCGATCGCTTTGAATAATGCGATCGTTGGTATTGTACTCTCGAAAGCGGATGAATTAGCTAAAATCAACCTGGAGTTAGAGCGCAGCAATCAAGAACTAGCATCCTTTGCCTACGCCGCTTCTCATGACCTGAAGGAACCTTTGCGGGGCATTTATAACTTCTCGACAGTACTGTTAGAAGACTATGCCCAAGTATTAGATGATGACGGAATGGAGTGCTTGCAAACAGTAGTATCCTTGTCTGTACGCATGGAAACTCTGATTAATGCTCTGCTGCGGTTATCGCAGTTAGGACAAGCACAACTGCGCTTGCAAGCAACTGACCTCAACGAATTACTCAACCAAGTAATCGACATTTTTCGTGCTAGTCGCCAAGACTCTGGGCTTGTGGATATTCGCATTCCTCGACCTTTACCAACAGTTTTGTGCGATCGAGTGCTGGTTAATGAAGTCTTCAGTAATCTGCTTGGTAATGCGTTCAAATATAACGATAAGACAGAGCAATGGGTTGAGATTGGCTACTTTTCTCAAGAAGAGGCAGAGGGGCAGAGGGGCAGGGGAGCAGAGGAGCAGGGGGAGACAAGGGGAATAACTCATACCCAATGCCCCATGCCCCATGCCCCATGCCCAATATTTTATATCCGAGATAACGGCATTGGAATTCCCCAGCATCACCTAGAAACTATCTTTAGATTATTTAAGCGGCTCCATTCCCAGCAAAAGTACGGTGGAGGAGCAGGTGCAGGATTAGCTATTGTTAAGAAGATTGTTGAGCTTCATAACGGTCACATTTGGGTTGAATCTACCGTAGGCGTTGGCTCAATTTTTTATTTTACGCTGGAATAGTTTAAGATAATGACTAAATATATATTTTTGTTAAGCTCTTTTAATACCACGAATGACAAAAAAACTTCATGAACCGCTGCTCGTTGTTGAGGACAGCAATGAAGATTTTCGGATGCTGCAACGTCTGATGCGGCGTATGTCCGTCCAGAACCCCATACACCGTTGTACGAATGGGGATGAGGTTTTAGAGTTCCTTTATCAACAGGGAAACGATGCCTACGCTAAGGACGAAGACCTACCCAACTCAAAAGTAGCATTACGACCCTCTGTAATCTTGCTCGATCTCAATTTGCCAGGTATTGATGGGCGTGACATTTTAGATCGGCTCAAGCAAGATAAGAGTTTCAAGGGAATTCCCATCGTTGTTTTTACCACATCATCTAACCCCAAGGATATTGAATTGTGCTACCAAAAGGGCGCAAATGGATATCTGGTAAAACCGATGGATGCTCAAGAACTAAAAAAGACGATCCAGGCATTTGTAGACTACTGGCTTGAAGCTAATACGCCGCCTGTGTTGGATTAATTTATTTATTTTTTGTCGATCTAGCAGTAGGGAAAAAAGGATAATAAAAAAGACGGCTCAGAGGACACAGAGACATTTTCCTCTTTGAGTCACTGTGTCTGTTTGTCTCTGTTAGATTCCTTTTCCCGATTTTTCTATTTTTTGACTATTTGGTATTTCTTTAGGATTACTAAAGAATTTAGATTTTATTTACACTTATTTTATATTATTTTTAGAATTATGCAAGAAAACACAATCTGGATAAAAGGGATCTATATAGCTCCCTGATCCTCATAACCTTATGTTGGACACATGGACGCTACTTATCATCGATGATTGTGCCGCAGATCGGAAAATCTATCGTCGATATCTTTTGAAAGATCCGCACCAGTCCTACCAGATTTTAGAGGCAGACTGTGCAGAAGAAGGACTTGCTTTGTGCCAAAAAGTACGCTGTGATGTCATTTTGCTGGATTTTTGCCTACCTGATATGAGTGGGTTAGAATTTTTCGATCGCATCCAGCAGGAGATATTTAAGACTTCTGTCCCCGTGATTATGTTGACAGGGCGCGGTGATGAAGAAATCGCTGTGCAGGTAATGAAACGGGGTGCTTTGGATTACTTAGTCAAGCAAAATCTGACACAGGATGTGCTGCAACTAGCAGTCCGCAACGCCATTAAGCAGTCGTGCTTGCAAGCCCAATTGCTCAAAACTCAGGAGAGACAACGCCTAATTGCCACAACTGCTTTACGAATTCGCCAGTCTCTTAACTTAGAGCAAATTTTGAATACGGCTGTAGCTGAGGTTCAGCAACTTCTGAAGTGCGATCGCGTGATGGTTTATCAGTTTGCCCCAGATACAGATGGTAAGATAGTCGCCTCATCAGTTGAGTCATACCGCACTGTGGCATTGTGCGATCGCGTTGGGGCTGGGACTGTGGAGCAGGGGAGCAGGGGAACAGGGGAGCAGGGGAGCAGAGGAGAAGTTGCAGTAGGTCTTTCCCCTCTGCCCCTCTGCCCCTCCGCCCCTCTGCCTTTCGTGCCTAATTCCCAATCCCCAATCCCTTATATCTATGAGCTTGGCTTGTGTAATTGTGTCAACCTAAAAGAGCAATTTAATACTAAGGCAAATCTGGTAGTTCCGATTAATCTGAGCAACAATGGGAACCCAACACCCAAGCTTTGGGGTTTATTGATTGCTCACCATAATTCCGGGGAACGACATTGGCAAACTGATGATGCAGAAATGCTCAATGAAGTATCAGTACAGTTAGCGATCGCTATTCAACAGGCGGAATTGTTAGCCCAAACTCAAGCAGCGCTTGCCAAAGAAAAGCAACTCAATGTATTTAAATCTCAAATAATTACAACGGTTTCCCATGAGTATCGAACGCCGCTAACTTCAATTCTGGCTGCGGCATCAACTTTGGTAAAACATAGCCAGCAATTAGATGAGTCCAAACAACAGAGGTTCTTGGGAATCATTGAGCAGAAAGCCAGATATATGTCCAAACTTGTGGATAATATGCTTCTGGTTAACCAACTTGAACTGGAAAAACCCAAGTTTCAACCAATCTCAGTCGATTTATTACAATTTTTTTCTGACCTTTTAGAACAAGAGCGAGAAACAGCAGGCGATCGCCACGAATTGATTTTTAAAATTACTGGTAATCATCATGGATTTTGGGGCGATCGCGGGCTTTTGCAGCAAATTTTTATTAACTTAATATCCAATGCAATTAAGTACTCTCCAGATGGAGGTAGTGTAGAATTCCACCTGATCGGCAAAGAATCAGAAGCAAGTTTTTACATTAAAGACTGTGGAATTGGTATCCCGATGGCAGATCGGGAAAATTTGTTTCAATCCTTCAGTCGTGGAAGTAACGTTGATACAATTCCTGGTACAGGCTTAGGGCTAGCGATCGCTAAAGCTTGTGTCGAGTTACATAGTGGCAATATTGCCTTGTCGAGTGAAGTGGGACAAGGAACTAAAGTTACAGTTAGCTTACCGAAATTATTCCCAATGGGTCAAAATAATTCGTAATTCGTAATTCGTAATTCGTAATTATTACCCCACACCTAAGAGGTTGTTTTAAAAGTAGTTGGCTGTAATTTTAATCACATTATTACCCCCCTTAATCCCCCCGATGTATTAGGGGGAAACAAGAAAAATCCGGTTCCCTCCCCAATACATACGGGGAGGGTTAGGGTGGGGTAAAAAATATCTGATACATCAATCATGACTTTTCAAACAACCTCTAAAGGTGGGGGCTTAAATAATGAATAAATTTATTTTTTCATTAATAATACCAATTTGAAAAAAGAATGCGACAAATAGACCATTTGTAGAAACGCGATTCATCGCGTCTCTACCGAAGGATGTGTTGCAATCATTAATTAAATTGGTATAAATTAAGTGGCTTGTACCCTTAATGAATTAATTATTAATTACGAATTACGAATTACGAATTACGAATTATTCGGTCAAGTATCTCCATCATCAACTTGACGTTTTAAGCATCTTAGTTGTGTTCTAGCAGGTTTACAATCTTCCTCACTAACTCCTCTGGTTCTAATGGCTTGCTAATATGAGCTTGAAACCCGGCAGTTAAGGCTTTTTGTTGGTCAATATCTGCGGCATAGGCAGTTAATGCGATCGCTAAAATCGTTCCTCCTTGATTGGGTGGGCGCGAACGAATTTGCTGGATCAGCATATAGCCATCCATATCAGCCATGCCGACATCACTCACAATTACATCAGGAATGAAACTATCAAGTACTTGCAATGCTTCTAGCCCAGACGCTACGGCTGTCACTTTTGCGCCATTTTGTTCTAGCAAAAATGCTTGAAACTCACGAGTATCACTATCATCATCCACTACCAAAATTTGCAGGTTGCTTAAGGGAGTCTGGGCGCTTGATGTTTCGGCGTCGGCTGAGTCAAGTACAATTTGTGCAGATTGGTTCAAGATCGGTATTTGAACTGTAAAGGTTGCGCCTTGATTCTCACCCAAGCTTTCTGCCTTGACTGTGCCACCGTGCAGTTCTACAATTTGGCGGACGATCGCTAGCCCCAAACCCAAGCCACCAAATCTGCGTGTCGTTGAGCTGTCCTCTTGCTGGAAATACTCAAACACATGTGGTAGAAATTCCGGTTGAATGCCAATGCCTGTATCGATCGCCCGGATTTGAGCCTGCCCTGCAATTTGCCTTAATTCAATGATTACTTGTCCGTCATCTGGTGTGAATTTGACGGCATTGGTAAGCAAGTTCCACACCACTTGCTGCAAGCGGGCAGCGTCACCAGAGATAGGTGCAGTAGGTTCGAGATCGATCTGTAAGTTAATATTCTTTGCTTCTGCTGCTAAACGCACCGTTTCCAGGGCAGCAGAAATAACAGGGATTAAATTAAGGGGAGCCACTGTTAAAGACAGCTTGCCCCGCATAATCCGCGAAACGTCGAGTAAGTCTTCAATTAATTGTGATTGCAATTTGGCGTTGCGCTCAATCGTTAGTAGTGCTTCGCTTTGACGGGCGGGATTGAGCTTGCCTTTTTGCAGCAGTTGTGCCCAGCCCAAGATCGGGTTGAGGGGCGATCGCAACTCATGAGACAGCACCGCTAAAAACTCGTCTTTAATTTGGTTAGCTCGTTGCAACTGTTCTGCCTGTTGCTGAATCGAAACAATTAGGTTGGCTCGGTCGAGGGCGATCGCTATCTGCTCAGACATCAATTGCAGCAAATCAATTTCTTCTGAGGTAAAGCGAGTGCGGGTGCAGCTAGCAAAGCAGATAGTTCCTAATAACCGTTCTTGGACAATTAACGGTTGACCGACATAAGCGGTGGCACCCAGGTCGCGGTGGGTTTGGGCATGAGGATGAGTGGCAATTTGGGCGCGATCGAGAACGAGTTGCTGTCGTTCTTGAGCTACCCATCCACAAAGGTCTTCACCGAACTCAAGCCACTCGATCGTCTCTGCTATCTCTTGACTAATGCCCTCATAGTTTTGCAAATGCAGTCTGGGGCGATTGTCTTTTGACTCGACGATGTAGCTGTAGTAATAGTCCAACCCTAGCGGGGGTGAGAGTTTGCTAAATAAATTGTGCATCAGCGTCATCGGTTGCTCAACCGCAAGTAAATTGCTGGTAATCTCATAGAGCAACTGCAAGCGTTCATCGGCTTGCCGCTGTGAGGTGACATCGCGCATGATTTTGATAAATCCTTGCACGTCGTCGGCTTCATCGCGTAAGGGCATCACAAAGCCACTACCCCAAAAGCGGCTACCGTCCTTTCGCATATGCCAGCACTCATTTTCTGCCTGTCCTTGAGTTTGGGCGGTCTGTAATTCCCTTCCAGCGCGGTCTTGGGCGTTGTCTTCGGGGGTGTAAAGGCAGCGACTATCACAGCCAATTATTTCTGCCTCTGAATACTCCAACAAGCTTTCCGCACCAGCATTCCAGCTTGTAATCACACCGTTGAGATCGAGGGTGAAAATGGCATATTCTTTTGCACTTGCCACCATTAACCGAAAGCGAGCTTCACTTTGTTTGAGGGCAATTTCGATTTGTTTGCGAGCGGTAATGTCGTAGGACATTGCCAGCACAGCATCAACTTCACCGCGATCGTTGCGTAAGGGTGTGCCATGAGAGATATAGTAGCGATCGTGGCTGTTGTGTTCTAAAGTAAATGATTCGCCATTGAGAGCTTGGTGGTAGTAGGGTTCGTAGCTGGCTGCTAGGGCGGGTTCGAGGGCTTCCCAGAGTGTTTTGCCGACAAAGTTTTCAGTAGTCATACCGACCCACTCCAGCGCTTCGCCTTCTGCCAGCTGGTAGCGCAAATCTCGATCCACAATGAACACAGCGCCATGAGGCAGTTTGGCCGCAACTTGACGCAGGCGAGCTTCGGCAAGTTGGCGATCGCGCTTTTCTTGGGCTTCTCGCAGCGCTCGTTGGACACAAGGAACCAACCGCCGTAAGTTGCGCTTTAGCACATAGTCGGTGGCTCCCAGTTTCAGCGCTTCAATCGCCAATTCTTCGCCCATACTGCCAGAGACGAAAATAAAAGGCGTGTCAGGACAGAGGTTTTGGGCAATTTTCAAGGCGGAAATGCCATCAAAACCAGGCAAGGCATAGTCTGCCAAAATCAAGTCAAACGCATTGGTTTCTAATGCCCTCACAAACTCAGCGCGAGTTTCTACCCGGAGCAGTTCAAAATTAGCACCGCCATCGGTCAGGGTGACATTTATCACCTCTGCATCAAGGGGATTGTCTTCCAGCAAAAGAAAGCGCAGTGCTGTCAACATAATTCGTAATTGATAATTCGTAATTCGTAATTGTTACACCACGGGCTTTGTCGGGGGCTTGAAATATTGATGCTATGCATTTTACTTCTCCATTAGATAAATCAAGTGGCTTGTACGCTTCTTTAATTACGAATTACGAATTACGAATTAGTAATTATTCGGTCATAATGCCTCATGTTTCGGGAGCGAAAAGTAGAACGTTGCGCCCTGGCCGATTGCGCCTTCTGCCCAGATGCGTCCGCCATGTCGATGAACGATCCGCCGTGCAGTGGCAAGCCCGACTCCCGTGCCAGAAAACTCTTCCTGGGGATGCAGCCGTTGAAACATGCTAAATAATCGATCGCAGTATTTCATGTCGAACCCTGCACCATTATCTCTGACAAAGAAAATCACTTCTTGCTCCTGTTCAATCCTACCAATTTTGATGGCGGCTTCGGTGTTATTGCGCGTGTACTTGACGGCATTCGACAGCAAGTTTTGCAGTACTAACCGCAGCAGTACTGGGTCAGCCTCTACCGTTGCCAATGGCTCGATTTCCCAGTGGAGCGATCGCCCGATTAGTTCCGGCTGCAATTGTTCTCGCACCTGCTGCACCAATTGACTGATATTAACAGTAGTCAAATGAATTTCTGTCTGCCCCAGGCGAGAAAATTCCAGCAGGTCGTCTACCATTTTTTCTGCCTCAAGAGCAGATTTGGTGATAATGTTGAGACTTTGCAAACTGGATGCATCAACGAGGGTTGCATTGAGCTTGCCTTGCAATCGTTCGGCAAAGCTGCTGATGTAGCGTAGCGGCGTTCGTAAGTCGTGGGATACCGAGGAAGAGAACGCCTCCAGTTCTTGGTTGATGGCTTCTAGTTGAGCAGTCCGCGCTTTCACCTGTTGCTCCAAGCGATCGTTGAGTGTTTGTACTGCCTGCATTACCTGTTCGCGGTAGACTGCTTCGCGTCGCAGTTGTGCTAATTGGAGGTTGGCATTGACTCGCGCTAACAATTCCCGTGCCGAGAAGGGTTTAATTAAGTAGTCATCTGCGCCAGTTTCTAAACCCTCCACCCGTGATTTTTCGCCAGCACGAGCAGAGAGCAAAATAATCGGGATTGTCTGGGTATTTGGTGAAGCCCGTAGCGATCGCAGTAACTCAAATCCATCCATTCTAGGCATCATCACATCTGCTAACACCAAGTCATAGATGGCACTTCCACCAGAGCGAATCGCATTCAGTGCGGCTAACCCATCATTTACAGCTTCTACCTCGTAGTAATGGTTTAACAACCGCCTGAGATAGCCGCGCATATCGGCGTTGTCATCCACTAGGAGAATACGCGCCCTCTTGGAGCTTTGAGCATGAACTTCCGAGTTTTGAGCATGAACTTCCGAGTTCTGAGCATGAACTTCCGAGTTCTGAACTTGAACTTCCGAGTTCTGAGCATGAACTTCCGAGTTCTGAACTTGAACTTCCGAGTTCTGAGCTTGAACTTCCGAGTTCTGAACTTGAACTTCCGAGTTCTGAGCATGAACTTCCGAGTTCTGAACTTGAACTTCCGAGTTCTGAGCTTGAACTTCCGAGTTCTGAACTTGAACTTCCGAGTTCTGAGCATGAACTTCCGAGT
>NZ_JAVRCA010000021.1:43952-118352 GCF_034530995.1 Nostoc sp. DedQUE04
TTCTGAGCATGAACTTCCGAGTTCTGAACTTGAACTTCCGAGTTCTGAGCTTGAAATTCTGTGCTTTCGTCAAGGGCAGTTCCCCCTGCCCCCTGCCCCCTGCCCCCTTCCTCTTCTTCAGGTAGCCAACGTAAGGCTTCTTCAACAAAAGCGTTTGCAGTTACAGCCGACGATGCCAGTGTAGAGGCAACCCAAATTTGGTCGGCGGGTAGATGGGCGATTCCGGTGGGGATGGTGACGGTGAAGGTTGTGCCTTGGTCTACTGCGCTCGTAACCGCGATCGCGCCGCCGTGCCGCTTGACGAGTTCCTGCACCAGAGACAAGCCAATGCCTGAGCCTTCATAGCTGCGCCCCTTCGCGCCTTTGACTTGATAGAACCTCTCAAAGAGGTGAGGCAGTTCGGAAGCGGCAATACCTACGCCCGTGTCGCTGACCATCAATTCAACTGTGTTTGCTTTGGATTTGAGCGAGACAGAAATCATACCCTCGAAGGTAAATTTTAAGGCATTGGAGAGCAGGTTTAGCACAATCTTTTCCCACATTTCGCGATCGACGTAAATGGGATCGGGCAGGGGAGGACAATCGACGACTAACTGCAAATTGGCATTCTCGATCGCCGAGCGGAAAACACTTGCCAGTTCCGCCGTGTAGGTGGATAAGTCGGTGGGTTCGTAGTTTGCCTTCAGGCGATCGGCTTCGATGCGAGAGAAGTCGAGCAGGGTATTGACCAGTTTCAGCAAACGCAAGCTATTGCGATGTGCTAGTTCTAGCCGTTCCCGTTGTGAAGAAGTTAGGGGATTTACCGAATCGCTCAAGGCATCTTGCAGGGGAGCGAGTATCAACGTTAGCGGTGTGCGAAATTCGTGGCTGACGTTGCTAAAGAAGAGGGTTTTGGCGCGATCGAGTTCTGCCAGAGATTCGGCGCGTTGGCGTTCTTGTTGAAGGGCAGCTTGTTCCTGAATCAAGCGAATTTGATCGGCTTGTGCCTGTTTGCGATCGGTAATGTTGTTGAATACGACGACAATGTGGTATTTATCTTCGTCGATGCGCGACACCAAAATATCGAACCAGCAATCTACACTGTCGATGTAGTGTTCAAACCGGGCCGATTCCCCTGTTTGAGCCACTGTGCCAAAGGTTTGCAGCCAGTTCTGATTCAACGGTTGATTCAGTTGAGTGGCGTTTTTACCTGCGACATCGCGCAGTCCGGTTAGGGACTCGAACGCTGGGTTGACCTGCAAAATTTTCCAGTCGATCGCCTTTTCATCGTCGTCATACAGCAGTTCGCAGAGGGCGTAACCTTCGTTGATCGAATTGAACAGCAGCCGATATTTTTCTTCTGATTCGCGCAACCCTACTTCGGCGCGGGCGCGTTCAAGCCGCGTCCAGATGCGGTTGGCGAGTTCGCGGGTCAGTTCGATTTCGTCGTCGCGCCAGTCATGGGGTTCGCTACGATAGATAACGAGCAGGAATTGCCACTCGCCATTGCGTATAAGCGGTATGCTGAGGAAAGAGCCGATATTCAGAGTCGCAAACTGCTCGCCATCGGTCAGGGGGTCGTCGAACACGTCGCGGATGACGATATCAACTCCTGCGAGACAAAGTTGCATAACTTCGGGCGTTAAAAACTCTTGCATGCGATACGTGCCACGCAGGCTCGGCACGTCGCTGCGATGCCAGTTGTAGTCGATGACTGCAATTCCAGCCGACCCATAAAGTTCGGCAAAGGCGCAGGCTGACAGGCCGAAATGTCTGCCGATTTTTTCGCCCAGCGCATTCATCGTCTCGTCAATGTCCGTCAGACGCGCAAGGTCTTGGCTGACTTCGGCTAAAAAGGCGAGATTTGCATCGTGCCGTTTGCGATCGGTGATGTCATTAAAGACAGTGCAGATTTGACGACTGCCCGCTTTGCCGACGCGCGAAGCGTAAACCTGATACCAACGCCCGGTAAATTGGTTGTAATTTTCAATACGCTGGGGTTTTCCCGTCTTTACCACATCGTTGTATGCTTCAAGCCAGTAGCTTTCAGTGTTCGGGGCAATCTCGCTTGCCAACTTGCCCACCACGTTTTCGAGTCCCGTCTGCTGCTCGAAGACTCGATTCACTTCCAAAAAACGGTAATCAACCGCCTTTGGGATTTCGTCATAAATCATCTCGAAAATACAGAAGCCTTCGTCAATCGAATCGAACAGCGATCGATATTTTGCTTCCGATTCGCGTAGGGTGACTTGGGCTTGTTTGCGATCGATGGTATCTTTGTCAAGTTGCTGCGCTTCTTGCAATGCTCGTTGTACCGATGGCACCAACCGCCCTAAGCGTTGCTTGAGTACATAATCTGTCGCGCCTTGCTCGATCGCTTCAATCGCTAATTCTTCGCCCAAACTGCCAGAGATGAAAATAAACGGTATCTCAGGACGTAGGCGACGGGCGATCGTTAGTGCCGCAATCTCATCAAAATTAGACAAGGCATAGTCTGCCAAAATCAGGTCGATGGCGTTGCTCTCCAGTGCCCTAATAAAAGCAGCGCGAGTCTCTACCCGCAAGAGTTCACAGTTAATACCGCCCTCGATCAGCGTGGCTTGCACGACTTCTGCATCGGTTAGATTGGCTTCGAGCAAGAGAAACTGAAATGCTGACATTATTTTCTTTTTACTGTTTTGGTAGTACCCAGTGACCAAAAGGCTCTTGAGCAGGGGGCAGGGGAGCAGGGGAGAAAGATACGCTCATTCCACATTTCATGGTTTCAGAGCAAATAAATTTATATATATTTTGCCAATTTAATGCAAAATTTTAGAAGCTGTAACTAATGATTTTGTGTTGTTATTTCAAGGTTTTCTCAATTTAAACAAACCATTTGACTGGACTTCCCACGATTGTGTAGCGCGGGTGCGAAAGTTGTTGCGCCTCAAACGTGTAGGACATGCAGGAACCTTAGATCCAGCTGCTACAGGAGTTTTACCGATCGCACTTGGTAAAGCCACAAGATTATTGCAATATCTCCCAGAAAACAAAGCTTACAAGGCTACAATTCGTCTGGGTGTGCGGACTACAACCGATGATTTAGAAGGTGAAATCATTAGTTCTCAAGCTTGTGCTGGATTGAGTTTGGCAGAGGTGAAAACTGCACTGGCACAATTTGAAGGCAAGATTGAGCAAATCCCACCGAATTATAGTGCAATTCAAGTGGATGGGAAACGTCTTTATGACTTAGCGCGCCAAGGAAAAATAGTGGAAGTTCCAGTGCGAACAGTGGAAATTTTTCAGATAGATATTTTGGACTGGAGAGAAGGAGATTTTCCCGAATTGGATGTGGCGATCGCCTGTGGTTCTGGTACATATATTAGAGCGATCGCTCGTGACTTAGGTGCAATCTTAGAAACTGGTGGCACACTTGCGGCTTTGCTCCGAACTCAAAGCAGTGGTTTCGATTTAACAAATAGTCTCACTTTTTCCGACTTAGAAGCTAAATTGCAAGGCGGGACGTTTCAACCTCTTGCCCCTGATGCAGCGTTACAACATTTGTTGTCTGTGACTTTACCAGCAATACCTGCTCAAAAATGGTGTCAAGGTCAGCGAGTTTCTCTGAACTCTGATGTTACTGGGATAGTAAGAGTTTATCAAGAAGAGACTCGCTTTTTAGGTATTGGACAATTACAAGATGAAGTGTTGATTCCGCAAATGGTTTTTGAGCCGATTTCTTGAAGAAGAATTCAGGAGCAGAGCCGGAGACGCTTTCTACCAGACGCACAGAATTCAATTCTGAATTCTGACTCCTCACTCCTGAATTCTTTCTGTTATGTCATGTCCGCTTGATTGCTTATTAAACCCGAAGAACCCCACCCCACCAAAGCTATGCTTTGTCTCCCCTCCCCGCAGGCGGGGAGGGGTTGGGGGTGGGGTTCTTTTATTATGGGTAATTTGGCGGACATGATATTAAACCAAATAACTCGTATTAGGTACGATCGCAAAGAAAGCATACTCATACCAAGCAGTCCAGATGAAACTGCGAATCCATCGCTGACGCTTGTCGAAACTCAATTCATATTCAAACGCCCCACGAGATACATCAATGGAAGATAAATGAGAATTGCAACCGCAGCCATGCTGATAAGTAAAACCATATTTAGAAGCAATACTTTGCACCTTCATTTGAATAGCAAATACCTTACCTGCATGGAGTATGGCATCCCAAGCACGTTTATGCTCAATATCACGTTTATCGAATCGCAAAGCACGTTCTTCAAAAACATGATCGCGGTAAATTGGGGCTAAATGCACCTGATAAAAGCTAGCAGGTAGTTCATAACCAAATTCATTAAATAAATCTATGCCGATGCGAGCCACTTTTACTTCATCAGCGTAATCGATTCCTTTTGACTCCAGATCGCAAAGAATTTCTGCAAAGTTCGGATAGCTGTGTTTGAGAAAGTCTTGTCCAAAAAACTCTAAGGTTTCCCATGCTAGTTGTGCAAATAGCTGAGAAAATGATGGTATTAGGTGAGCTAGTTGGGGGCGATCGCTAAATAAATCAACATCACCACATTCTAATTTATACAAAAATAGCTGTGCCATCTCAACATAGCTTTGGGGCTGGGAAAGTCCGACACTCGTGGTTCCTCTAGCAATGTCTTGCCATATAGAAGGTAGTTGAGAAACATGAACCGCATTTTCTCCAGCAATGACTGCAACAGGAGGACATTCGAGAAGTTGCATCGACAATCTCCTTAAATACTTTAATGTGTAATTTACCTTAAGCGATCGCTAAATCTATCTTCTGAACACAATAAAAAATGTTTGACAGACTGTCTTTTGACAACGAGCGCAATTTTATTCCTAATTTTCGGGGTATTGGTTATTAGTTATTTTAGGATAATTCATAATTGATAATTCAATTATCCATTTCAAGCATTCTTTTCACTTACCTGCTATTTTCCTATATATTTTCTCTCCCTTGACTAACTCTTCATAGTAAGGCTCATAAGAGGTGAATCTGATAGATTCTTGTCTTCCTAAACCCAAGATACCAAAGGTGCAAAGGCTATTATAAAACAGTTCGTGTACGCGTTTTTGAAGTGCCTGATTAAAATATATGAGGACATTACGACAAAGAATCACATTAAACTCATTAAAAGAACTATCAGTGGCTAAATTGTGCTGGGCAAAAACAACATTTTCTCTTAGGGACGCTCGAAAAATAGCATTGTCATAAGCTGCTGTATAATACTCTGAGAAAGATTTCTTGCCGCCTGCTTTTAAATACAGGTGAGTATATTCCTGCATCATTTTCAGGGAGAAAATCCCACTTTTGGCATTTTGTAATACCTTCTCATTCGTATCAGTGGCATATATACGGCAACGGTGATAAAGTCCTTCTTCTTGCAGTAAAATTGCCATTGAATAGACCTCTTCACCAGTTGAACATCCAGCGTGCCAGATCCGAATAAACGGATAGGTTTGTAAGAAGGGAATAACCTGATTTCTGAAGGTATTATAAAAGCTGGGATCGCGAAACATTGATGTGACATTCACCGTCAGAGCCAGCAAAAATCTTTCTAAATAAGCGCGATTATGTAGTAATCGCTCTTGCAATGCAGAAATATTTGCTACCCCTTCTAATTGCATGAAGCCCTGAATACGGCGCTTGAGTGATGAAAGAGCATAATTGCGAAAGTCATAACCGTAATATTGATACACACCTTCCAAGAGTAGGTGTATTTCTATGTCCTCTAAGATCGGTTTGGGCAGAGGCATGATATTCATAATTCATCGGTTTCAGTTTAACCAAGTGGCTTTTATTACTAAAACAGCGATCGCAATTATTGAAATTCCAGCTAGCCATCTAACCTGATAGCGCAGATTTTTTATCTCTTGGCTCAGGCTTTCTCTTTGTGGGATGGAATATGGTTCTAGTTGTACAACTTCAATAGCTACTTGTTCGGGTGTCTTTTGGAGATTTTCAAACGAGACTTGCGTGTGTAGCCAATTAGTAATCAGTTGCGGACAGTTCTTTTTAAACCAATTTAAAGCTATGATTCTAAAAACTGGTTTAGACATTCGGGCAATTAATTTCATCACCCTGTTTAAGGGTTTCAGGCGAAGCTTTTGATTAATCAAATTGACTGAACCAACATCATAAAGACAATCCAGAATTAGTTTTACAGTGGCTTCTTCACTGTTAATCAAGTTTTGCAGTAAAAGCACAACATCACGCATCCGCTCTGCTTCTGCATACTTTTCTGGCAAGTTTTCTGGAGGATTTACTGAAGGATTTACAGTTGGATTTAGGGTGTTTTGTCTTACTATCGTCATATTGGTAACATACCAGTCATAATAATATCAGTACACCTATCTGCCGAGAGAAAGGTTTTTTATCTAGAGAGAGAACCTAAAAGCCAAAATTTATTCGTGAGAAACATGACTATATCGTGTTTGTAAAAAATTCGTTTGTCTAGTTCTAATAAATCTTTTATCTACTTCTGGGTAAATAAATTTTTTATGTAGATGCTAAGACTTCAATTTCCGAAATCACCCGTTCTAACTCCTCAATTATTAGAGTGCTTTCAGTTTTTTTAAAAGCCTCTAAAAGCGCCCGATAATACCAAAGAGTACCTTCTTTACGCCCATGAAAACGTTCCCAAAGTGATTCGCCCAAAATGCGATAATCTTTGAGAATAGACTGGGCATTGTAAAGTTTATCAGCGGATGACACCAGCAGTACTGATGGGGAAGCTGTAGGAATATGAGCAATGTATGCCTCCTTGCGCTGTCGCCAAGGGGGTTTTGGAGTTGTATCAGCGTCAGTACAACCATCTACAATTGCCGTTACATTGTCACCAAAGCGACGGCGAATTTCTTCTCGTGTTGCAGCGCCGCCTTGATCTTCGATCGCATCGTGTAACAGAGCTGCGATCGCTTCATCTTCATTTGCGCCGTATTCTAAAGCAATACTGGTGACACCTAATAAATGGGCAACATAAGGGACACCTGAACCTTTACGAACTTGGTTAGCGTGTAGTTGGGTGGCGTAGATCAAGGCTGCGGTAAAACGTTCTGAGAGCATTGTATAAATAAAAAAGTTTTAGCAGTCAGAATAACTCAACTGAAATATTGGGTTTGTGTCAATTTTATAACAAATCGCTCCAAGTGCAGAGGCAGTAAAGGATAAAAGTAGTATATAAGTAAAATTTAAATTTGAAATTAGATAGATAACATTTAAATCTATATTCCATCGACAGATAGATAAAACTCTGCTGTTAGTTTATTAAATTTACTCAAGGATGTGCTTTTAACTAGGAGTTAATTTACATAATGCCAGACAATCCTGGATTAGGAGAGCAAGCTCTCAATAAAGCGGCAGAAATAGGATTATCTAGTCAATTAGATGAAGTAGAAAATTTAGATGTAGACATCAAAACAGACCCGCTGAAACTGGTTCAGGGAGAGGTGGATGAAGTCACGATTGCAGGTGAAGGTTTAGTTATGCAGAAAGACCTCCGTATGGAGGAATTGGATATGAAAATGACTAATGTTGCCATTAATCCTCTAAGTGTGGCTTTTGGTAAAATTGAACTAACTAAACCGACAGAAGCTAATGCACAGGTTGTGTTAACCGAAGCTGATATTAATCGTGCTTTCAACTCCGAATATGTGCGATCGCAACTGCAAAGTCAAAAAATACATATTAACGGACAACTAAAGACAATTGAACCTCAAAATGTAGATTTTCGATTACCGGGTGATGGAAAAGTAGCACTAAATGCCAGCATAAAATTAGTAGAAACTGGGGAAAATCAGCAAGTTGCTTTTTCCGCAGTCCCCAGGATTAGCAGCAATGGAAAAAGTGTTGCTTTGGAAAATGTCGAGTATGGCGAAAGTGAGGAAATATCGCCAGAGTTGACCAAAGCTTTGGTAGATCAAACTAGTGAAATTTTGAATCTAAGTAACTTTGATTTAGACGGCATAAGTTTGCAAGTCAACCAACTAAAAGTAGAAGTAGGTAAACTAATATTACAGGCTGAAGCTTATGTGGAAAAAATTCCTTCAGCTTAAAATAGTAAAGCAAGGTTCATAAATTCAGGATACTAATAATGGAAACTACAGAAACAACGCAAACAGGTTCAACACCTTTTCCAAATATTCCACCAGTTATTGAAAGTAACGACAGTGAGTATCGTGATACCGGTGTACCCAGTACAGTTGCGATCGCCGGACATCCCCTACACCCCTTGAGTGTGATCTTTCCCATAGCCTTTTTAGCCGCCGCCTTGGGTAGTGACATTGGTTACTGGTTAACTGGCGATTTCTTTTGGGCTAGGGCTTCGCTATGGTTAATCGGACTTGGATTAGCTGGAGGCGTTCTTGCATCTGCGATCGGTCTGAGCGACTTTGTGAAAATTGAACGCGTCCGCAAGCGCACCGCCGGTTGGACGCATTTGATACTTAACGTTTCTATACTAGTTTTATCACTCGTTAACTTTCTTTTACGTTTAGGTGACGCTGAATCCCGAATATTACCTTGGGGACTGTTAATCTCGCTTGTTGTCGGTACGCTAACCAGTGCTTCTGGTTGGTTCGGTGCTGAACTCTCCTATCGCCACAAAATTGGTGTAGTGGGTGGAGGTAGCAGAAGATATCCTTAAAAAAGGTGTAAGGCACTGTTTCGACTACGCTCAACAATCAGACAGGAGGCAGAAAGCAAGTGGTCACTGAGCGTAGTCGTTGCCACAGCCTCTTGTAAAGAAGTTATGCAGAAGATAGGAAAAACGCAGCACTTAACAAGATAGTTACCTGAAGCTAAAAACCCAGTGACAGATTATTATTTACAGCTTCCGCTAAGAATATTTAGTAGTTATCCTTTGTATTTGATACAGTTTTGATACATCTTGTGGAATGGATATAAGTCCGATCTAACGTTTTTATAAATCAAAATTTGGGAAGATATTTCCCTTGTCTAGCAAGGCTTTTGAACTCAAATTACAATCAAAAATATAGTTTGTTTAATTAATAACTGTATACTTTATCTGTGTGGTGAAAAAAATTACATCCTGTTAAATACTAAATAGTTATATACACAAACTTATAAAAATTGCAATTATACAAAAGAGTGAAATTGCAATATTGAATTTCATACTAAATTAAGTTTAAAAAAGTGCGCGAACGGTAACTTTCAGACTTTAAAGTGTTTTAATAAAGTTATTACCGAAAGTTTAGAGAAGCAAAAACATGAAAGGTTTCAGGAAGTTATCTTCAATAGCAGTATTGCTATTTGCCTTTGTGTCTCCGCCTTCATTAGCTGAAGCGAAAGATATTTCTCTAAGTAATACTCTGAATGAACAGAGCGTTGCACCAGATGCTAACCTGGTTGGAAATAAAACCGGAGAGCTTTTGATTGCTCAACGGTCGTCAAGACGATACCAGAGAATCCGAGGACGGCAGAGAATCCGAGGACGGCAGCCCTATGGACGATACCAGAGAATCCGAGGACGGCAGCCCTACGGACGATACCAGAGAATCCAACGATGGCAGCCCTACGGAAGACGGCAGATAATCCAACGACGGCAGGGCTTTGGACAACGCCAGATTATTGAACGACGGCAGCCCTACGGACGATATCAGATTATCCGCCGACGCTATTAGAGATAGAAGTGAAAATGACGTAGGCATAATACCCTTCTCCTAACGGAAAGGCTACGCGTAGCTTGCTTGCAGAAAGTGCTATGGGAAGCCTCCAGCTACATGAATTTTGCCTACTAAATATTTCGGATAACACATATTTAGTTCACCAGATGTCTAATGGTTAGTAATGGCGTGACAAGACTAAAATGTTGCAATAAATTTTCTTGTGGGGCGGGCATCTAGCCCGCTAATTAGGACGGGCTAGAAGCCCATCCCACAAGAGTTTGCTAATGCACAAATTTAGCCTTGCCACGTTAGTAGTTGTTCTATTAACCACTAAACATTAACTATGGTGGCTCACTTCAGCCTGGGATTAATCGCTGATATCACCTTAAAATTGGCGATTTTCCAAGGTTGTATCATCAAATTTTGTTGCTGAGATGAAAATTCAGTACTGGCGGAGCGCTCTAATAAATCTACTGTATTTCCAAGATTTAACCCTAAATCACTTTGCAAAGATAACTCGGCTGTTTCCCCGTGAGATTCATAACATCGCAGAATTAATTGCTGTGGATCGTCTTCAGATGGCTTCAAGGCCATTAAGATTAAATTTTCAGCTGATAAATCTAGGAAACTTACTCCTTCAATAGTGCCGATAGCGGAGGGTTTAGCCAGTGGTCGATTGAATATCACTTGCAACGGTATATTCAATTCATAGCCACGCCGTACTGTGTGGGCTGATTCCCAACTATCAGCATGAGGATACAAGGTATATTTGAACTCGTGAAAGCCTCGGTCAGCTTTTGAGTCTGGCCAATTAGAACTGCGTAGCAGTGTTAGACGGAGTTGATTTGGTTTGCTGTCATAACCGTATTTACAATCATTGAGCAAACTGACACCATAACGATTTGGGATTGCGGTATCTTCTGTCTGTGTGTTTTCTGCTGTTAAATCAGCCCAACGCAAAGCAGGAACTTCCCATTTTGCTTGTTCTGCGGGAGTTTGCGGTTTAGTTGGGCGGCGAATCGCGCCACAGGGAATTTCATAAGTAGCAAAGTCAGCTTCAATATTTAGAGGAAAAGCAGCTTTCACTAATACATGATTTTCTTGCCAATTGACAGTTGTAGCAATGTTCAGCAGAGGTGAACCAGCTTGCAAAATATAGTCTTGGCAAAATTCCGATTCACCCAACTGACGCACTACGCGCACACGACTTTGCACTGGGCCTTGTTCTAACCACTGAATAAATTGAAGATTTGTTGAGGGTAAGGGATGTTGAGCATAATTGGGGTCTATATTCCAAGCATCCCAATATTGCCCACTGTCTTTAAAAGCTTGCAGTTGATTCCCCGCCCCACTTAAAACTTCTCGCTGATAAGTTTTGTCAAAAACACTTGATAAATCTCCGGTGTCGGGATCTATAACAACTCGCAAGAATTCATTTTCTAAAATCCAGTCTGGGAAGAGTGCGGGAGATGAGGGAGAAACACGATTCATCTCGTCTGGATTGGAGAGTGAAGGGGAAAGCCAAAATATGCGGTAGCCTACGGGTGGAATTTCGGTGGCAAGAAATAGTAGGGTTGATGGTTCAGATAATTGGGAGACAAGCTGGTTTCCAGAAGCATCGTAAATCTGCCATTCCTGGTTAGTTGCTGGTGGTGTAGGTAAGGCTACAGAGATTACCTCAGAACGTTGCCAATTGAGAGAATTGAAAACAAAAATAGGCAGACTATCGGGTTTTGGTGGTTCTGATAGGGTAATGTGAGATGCGATCGCTAAAAGTGATTCCTGTAATATTTTCGTTCCCATTTGTTCCACTTGCTGCCATTGAGGCAACGCATCTGTGTAAACTTGGGTAATTGAAGAACCGGGTAAAATATCGTGAAACTGTTGAAATAAAACTAATTTCCAAGCTGCTTCAATTTCTGCTTTTGGATATGTCACACCACAGCTTACAGTTGCCAAGGTAGCAAATAGTTCAGCTTGATATAATAAATTTTCACAACGACGATTCCAGCGTTTTTGATCTCCGTGGGTAGTGTAGCAACCGCGATGAAATTCTAAGTATAGTTCGTCATTCCAAGTAGGGAATGAAGGGGATGGGGAAGCAGGGGAAGAATCATAATTATTAACAGACGCGATGAATCGCGTCTCTACAACTTGCTGTAAATACTTTTCAGGCGTCGTAAATTCTAAGTCTGGGAACAAAGGTGACTTTTGCCAGCGTTGGGCGGTTTCTAACATATCACGGGTGGGGCCGCCGCCGTGGTCGCCGACACCGGGAAGCCAGAGGGATTCTGGTAAACTAGTTTGGGTTTGCCACTCAAGAGCATAAGTTGCCATTTTAACTGGGTCTATAGCTTCACCGATGGGTGCAGACATCAAACTAAAGACTTCGCTGCCATCAGGCGATCGCCACCAAAAAGCCCCATAATCAAATTTAGTAGTATCATTCCACCGCAACTTCTGCGTCACAAAATACTCAATTCCGGCATTAGCGAAAAACTGCGGTAAAGTGGCACAAAAACCAAAAGAATCTGGAACCCATTCTACAGTTGAAAGCTTGCCAAATTTCTCCTGGATGTAGCGCTGACCATACAATAACTGACGGACTATTGATTCACCTGCAATGATGTTGAGTTCTGGTTCCACCCACATTCCGCCGACAACTTCCCAACGCCCGGTGGCTACCTGTGCTTGAATTGCCCTAAACAAATCCGGGCGATGTTCTTCAATCCAAGCATAAAGTGCGGGGCTTGAATGACAGAAAATTAACTCAGGAAAATCTGCTTGCAACTTCAAAACCGACTCAAAAGTATTTTGCGCCGCATTCCAAGTTTCACTTACAGGCCATAACCATGCTAAATCTAAGTGAGCATGACCCAGTAAAAAAATTTTAGATTTTTGATCCCCCCAACCCCCCTTGAAAAGGGGGGCTAAGATGTCGGATTGAATTAGGTTTTGACGTAGAGACAAAAACGATCTTACTAACTCTTCCTTGGCGTCCTTGGCGCCTCTGTGGTTCGTAACCTCCCCCACCATCGCTGCCAAAACATCCAACTTCTCCGGCGCAAATTTTTCCAAATAAAGTTGCACCACAGCTAACTCATCAGCCACAAAACCCGGATCGGGATTATTATCAACATAAGACTCATAAACTAGGAGCGATCGCACTAAAGCACCATCACAATGTCCCGGACTCACTAACCGCAAAGCCACAGTAAATTCTTCCCCTGGCGTCACCCCCTGACACAGAAGCACTCTCGGCGAACAATCAAATAAATCACCCTCCAGCACTAACTCGCCATTTACATAAATCTCAGCAGAATCCGCCCACCAAACCAGCGCCAGCCGCAAAGATAACCCAGCTAAGGGATAACCCTGTAAATCTTGGGGAACCACCAATCTTTGCACTAGCCATAGCACTTTTTTCCCGCCCGTCCAAGCAATATGTTCTTTAGCATTCAACTGGACAGGTTGCCAATCAGACAAATCAGCAGCTACAACATCAGTAATAACTAAGTCAGATTCCTGATACAGCCACGTAGACTGGATATTAACTTGACAAAAAGAGCGCAGTTGCTCAATTGTTTGTGAGATAAGTTTGGTCTGGGATTGAGAGACAGTCGGGGTCATATATTCGCTAAGATGGGGTGTTGGTCGTTTTTATTGTTTGGCGCGAGTCTCACAACTTAACAAGACTTGAACTAAAAAATTACTACTATGTCTTCTGGTTCCTCTGGTCGTTATCAAAGCAGACTATTTAACTTTGTCCACCAGCAATCTCGGCGGGTGACACAACAGTGGGAACATACCTTTCGGCATTTGCAAGTCGCCACTAAGTGGGGTGTCGAGGTACTACTTTACCCAGTGTATCTACTGTTTCAGTCATCTGAATCATCTGGGAAAACGCTACATACTAGAGAACCACAAACTAGATTAAAGTTACAACCAAATGATACCGATTTCCAGCCTGAAACTCTACCCAATGCTGATAGTCCCATTCAAAATGTACTAGAGGCAGTCAATTACCTGTCACCAGATGAACCCGCCTCCACTCCTACGAAAGCATCTGAACATTTCAATCCCTTGGCTTTATTGGGAGTTTTTCGGCTGAAATTCGTTGAAAAGAACTCTAATCTTACTCAATCATCAAATATTACGGCTAATCAAGCTCTCAGTCTCAACTCTTCACAATTAGACAATGCCCTTCAACAGCGTCTTCCAATAGTGCAAGGAATCGCCACAAATTTGATGAATCGAAATTTAGTACTTGTTACTGCCGACAATGAAATTCTAGATATCTTAACACGGGAACAACAGGCAAAATTAGAAGACCGAATTATTAACGAAGTTGCTAATTACTGGCAATGTTGGCGTTTGATTATAGCTAAAAAAGAAACGCAGTTATTACCACAAATTGACCGATTATTAGCAAAACTCACTGACGTAAATCCAGCTAAAATTCCAGTTTTAGCCGAGAGTATACCAAAAAATTTACTTAATACAGATAGATTATTAGCATTTCTAGATATAGCCGTTGCTAAGTTGGAATCGAATGCTTTAGTCCCAGCGCAAAAACGTAGCCAGGAAGTTATCCAAGTTGCCCAAACCCAGTTAAACATATTTCTTTATGGCAAAGATCAATTAGCTGCCAAAGGAGAGATTGCCCCCAACGCTGATGCTTTAGAAACTCATTCACAGAATTTTCAGGCTTTGATTGAGGCAGCGCTTAATTACTTTTTTGGTGTTGGTAATAGAAAAACACTTGAGACAACGATTAGTAATGAGATGCCAGGTAAACTCTTTTCGTCACGCCTTAGAAAAGCCTTATCCAAAAGCCCTCTAGGAGAGAACCAGGATTTCACAAACGATCCTTGGCTAACGTGGAATGATTTATTTGGTGACACCGAAACCACTGCTGACAAGCCAGTTACACTTTCTGAAGAAAAAAATCCTGCTTTAGCCCCAAGTTTATCAATAAAGCATTTTCCACAAAAGAATTTGAGTGTAAAACAACCTAAATTTGGATCGGGTTTGATACAAAGAAAACAACCAAGTAGTAATCTCGCCTCAAGTCAAAAAACATCTGGAAAAGTCGCCTCTGTAAAACAAATTAAAACCCGTATTTCCCAAACTAAAAGCGAGAGTCGTAAAGGGGAAATGTTGAAACAGCAGTTTCACCAAAGCAGTCAAGTTGAGGCGCAGCCAGACTGGATAGAAACCACAGCAACTTCAACTGGCTATGAAAAGCACCCCTTAGAGCAACTTTTGGAATGGCTTGATTATATTATGGTCTGGCTAGAAGAAAGATTTGTAAAGGTTTTTCAGTCGTTGCGGCAGCTATGGCAAGGGAAATAAGTTAAGAGATATTTTTTCAAAATTTACTATAATATTCACAATTTTCCAATTCAGATTTTTGGAATAAACGTAGGGTGCGTTAGTAAAACGTAACATACCCTACATTTACTCTTAAATTTTGAATTTTGAATTTTGAATTCTTATTGGTGGTTGTCTAAGTGAAAATTATTGTTTACTGTAAATACTTCAATTTCAAAAATCCATTAGATAAACCGAAAATTGAGACGTTTGTGGTAAATCTGCCTCAAATCCCTAAGATAGGTGAAACAATTGTAGTCGAAAGAATTTCACCGCAAAAGCAGTTTGTAATTATCTTTGAATACATTGTAACGGCAGTGCAATTTAATGCATCTAGGGAATCGGCTGATTCAGTAGATGCCCAGGTAAGTGCATTTCTGAATCACTGTTGGGAGGGAACATCAAATTTCAAAGTTACAAACTTTTTAGAAAAATAATCTCTTACCACAATAGATGATTGAGTAAATATTGTTTGAATTTCCTCATACTTGTAGCCTTGATAAACCAGCTTAACTTGCCTTACGCTTTTCTCACCTCACGGGCATCTGGGCGATTATCTATAAATTCTTGTAGTTCTGCCTTAGCGAAGCTCACCGTTCGCGTAGCGTCTCGTAGAGAAGGTATCGCAGGTTGTAGATGCTGGTCTATCATTGTTCGCTCTTAGACAGATATATTCCTCCGTATTATCTCGTACATTTTTTCAGAAATCAAATATGATTCCTATATATTCAATTAAAAACTACTATAGTTGTTTATGAATAATATTTCGACAAGCAATAATTGGGACACTTCGCTTTACGAAGATAAACACGCCTTTGTTTGGCAATATGGCGAAGACTTGTTGCAATTACTCAACCCTCAACCAGGAGAATCCATTTTGGATCTCGGCTGTGGTACTGGACAACTCACAGAAAAAATTGCCCAAGCTGGGGCTGAAGTAATGGGAGTTGATTATGCATCTGAGATGATTGAGAAGGCAAGACAAAACTATCCCCATATTCGCTTTGATGTTGCTGATGCTAGAAACTTTCAAGTAGATAAGCCATTAGATGCTGTATTTTCCAACGCTGTACTACATTGGGTAAAAGAAGCAGATAGCGCGATCGCTTCTATCCATCAATCCCTAAAACCGGGAGGGCGTTTTGTCGCAGAATTTGGTGGTAAAGGGAATGTAAAGGCGATCGCCACAGCTTTATACAGTGCTTTAGAGTCCATTGGTATCCCTCAAGCACAAGTAGAGAATCCTTGGTATTACCCCAGCATTGGCGAATACGCCAGCCTTTTAGAACATCAAGGCTTTGATGTCATTTATGCTATCTTGTTTCCTCGCCCAACTCCTCTAGCAGAAGGAGAAGCTGGCATCGCAAACTGGATTAAAATGTTCGCCAGTCCATTCTTAACCGGACTTTCACCTGAGCAACAAATACAAATAATTCCCGTCGTTGAGGAATATCTGAAGCCAACACTATATCAACAAGGAACTTGGACAGCAGATTATCGAAGAATTCGTATAGTTGCCATTAAACTTTAGATTGTGCCCTAATTACGAATTATGAATTACGAATTACGAATTAGTATCAGTTATGCATATACCTAAATTGTGCGATCGCCCTACAGCCCTTTGGGCATCCTACGGCAGGCGTTGGCTGTGCCATCGCCAAACATCATTTTCATTACTATTAACTATTAGTCTCACCACTTTACTAGTCCCACCCTCACTAGCGCAAACCCCCTCAATACCGTCGCCTTCTAGTGCGCCTTTAGAATTAGACTTATTGACCAAGCCAAAAGACTATATAATCACAGCCACCACCATTCATCCAGAACGATTGACCGTTCCCAGTTTATGGTGGGCACAACAAAACTCTGAAAAAAAGCTATTGGATAATTGGATCGCATATCCACCTTCTAACAAAGAACCTGCACGAGTAGACTTGATCGTAAATCAGCAAATTTGGAGCTTACTAGAGTATATAGAGCGCTACGACTTCGTAAATCGCTTGGGTAGCGCTGCACGGAACTTTGGTTACAACGTCCGGGTATTTAATTATCAAAAAGAACCCTTGGCAAGCTACACTTGCAACTTTAGTATAAGTCCAGCTTTATGCAGTATCCAAACCACTATTAAGAACAAGATAGGGTTACAGCGTTCTTTGTAGGGACTGGGGACTGGGGACTGGGGACTGGGGAAGATGAGGGAGATGAGGAGGATGAGGGAGAAATAATTAATGCCCAATGCCCCATGCCCAATGCCCCATGCCCAATCCCCAATTAAACTTTAATTTTGGCGAATAAAGACTCGTATTGTTTTATTGCTGATGGAGGTAAAGGAAGTAAAAATTCACTCTTATCGAAAACTTTGCGATCGCTCTCTAACAAACTCCATAATGGTTCTTGGATATCGGAAGCGGCAATATTTGTAGAAATTGGCGAATTAGTTTTAGTCAGCACCGAAATTTGTTTAGCTGTGCTTGGTTGCCAACAAAAATCAATCCATTGATCTGATAAACTATCCTTAGTAATCCCTGCGGGACGTACCCATAAGTCCGCCCAAATTGCTGTTCCTGACTGGGGGATAACTGCGGCAAGCTGCGGATAACGTCCCAAAATAGGCAATACATCGCTTGACCAACCAACCGCTAGCCAAGTGTCTTCCATAATTAGAGGTTCCAAATAATTATTAGAACTGTAAAACTTGACCTGTTGGTTTAAAATCTGTAATTCCTTTTCCAAGTCTGGTACTTGGTCAAGATTGTCTGTATTATAAGATTTTCCTAACTTTTTTAAGACCAAACCAATAACTTCTCGTGGTTGATTGAGTAGAGAAATACGCTGCTGCATTCCATCTCGCCACAAATCACTCCAATCTTTGGGTGTCCATCCCAATTTTTGCAATTTGTCACGGTTATAAACAATTACTGTACTACCCCACCTGTAAGGCGCACCCCATACCTTCCCTTGAGTATCCAAAATACCCTGGTCGTTGCGCGTTACCAGTTGTTTCCACCTTTCATTTAAAGTAGACCACTGCTTTAATTGGTTTCCCTGCATTTCTTGGAGTGGTTGAATCAATTTCTGTTCAATAGCTGCTTGTAGCCAGTAATCTCCCAATGTCACTAGGTCTGCGTCAGCGGCTTTTTGACCTTGCCTAAAAGGTATAAAGCGTCTCCATCCCTGCTCATCGCTGGTCTTTGGCTTCTGCTGCCAATTTTGTAATTGGTGAAATAAATCCTGTATATGCTCAACTGGAGCAAACTTTAACTGCACCTGTTGCTGCAAACCTTTGTGGAACCGATTCACCACCTGACCAGGTATAGAACCTTTTAATAACTGTACTTTTAGTTGCGTTTGCTTGTTTCCACCACAGCCAAAAAGCAGTTGTGAAAGCGCCAGTGTGCTTGTACCCAGCAAAAAAGACCGTCGATCCATTGATTTTGGATTTTGAAATTTTTGATTATACCTAATATTAAGCAGAGATTCACCAGTGGCTGACTAGCTGAAAAAGTGAATCTGGAGAATTATCAGGATTTTTTCTTGGTAATACGGGTAATTTTGAATATTTGACTCAAATTAGCGAGTTTTTAGCAAATTTATACCTCAAGATTAATTATTATCCATAAATTTACTTCGTGGTACTTATGGTGAAACCTTACTTGTATTTAGAAGTAATGATTTAAATGTCACATTTTCACCAAAAATTATCAATACTTAAATAATCCATAAGTATCGTTAAGTTTGAGAGTAAATTGAATAACATAGAGAAAATGTACGAATAAAGGTATTAAATGGAGCTATTACAGCAGCAGATCCTGACTTTAAGCCAAAAGCTGGATGACCTGTGCCAAGTAATTGAGCAGCTTGATGGTAAAGTCACTCAAACTTTCTCAGAGTGTTCTTTAGCCAATACACAAGCAAAGGATAATTGCCAAAAAAATGACGCGGCTGGAGGCTACCAGTTTAAAGGACGTAACAATTTAAATCCAGAAATGGAACACAAGGATGTATTGACAGATGGCATTTATCTAGACATGCATCGTCAAAGTGGAGATAATATAACACCAGAAATTCAAATACAACGACTGACAGCGCAATTAACAGCAGCGTACAATCGCATTGCTGCTTTAGAAGAACAATTACTTAGAGAGAGAATTCATTAAATTTAACCTGAAGTTCAACGAATTAAAAAAATGGATTGAGGTAGGTCAGACAAGCCTTTAGGTTCAGTTTCGAGTGATGGTTTGATAAGCATATACTTAGATACAAGTAAGTAACCTAGCCATCAAATTGATAAAAAAGTTAAACATTTACGTAGTAAAACCGTCCCTCTCCGAGCCGGAGAGGGAAAAACAAACTTTAATCTTTAGTTCAAGGCAGTACTTAGGCGTTCAAGTTGGGCTTCAATGGCTGCCAAAAGTTGGTGTTGCTGCCAATCTTGGCTAAGATGAGCGGCTATGCAAGCAGCTCCAGCGCCCATGCCTTCTTTCACAAAGCCCTGCTCATATGCTCTCAGTTGAGGATAACGAGAATCAGCAAAGCTCAGATAAGTTGCTAATAAAGGAGGAGTTCCTCCATTCTGAGTTAAGCTGTTTTTTCCTAAGTTAAGGGCTAAGTCAACTGTAGCGCCAGTTGGATCTTCTGCTACCCAGCGGGTTGTGCCTACAACTACTGCTTCTGGTTGCCATGATAAAGCGTAAGCTTGAGCGATCGCACTCATTAGCGCATA
The DNA here is from genome assembly GCF_034530995.1 of Nostoc sp. DedQUE04. NCBI lineage: Bacteria > Bacillati > Cyanobacteriota > Cyanophyceae > Nostocales > Nostocaceae > Nostoc > Nostoc sp. DedQUE04. Next base: position 63,670 of record NZ_JAVRCA010000021.1, read on the forward strand.
AACCGCCAGCATTTGCGTCCCTCCAGCCAGCATTACACCACAACTACGGCTAGCAGCGATCGCCATCCCAGCTACCACCACTTGCATCGGATCGCCTACGGCGGCGACGAGTTGTAGCGGATCGACAGAATTTTGGATTTTAGATACTTCTCTACGAGAGGCTGCGCCAACGACTTCGCTCAGTACAAGTTTTGGATTTTGGATTTGAGATTGGAAGTTTATCTCCCCCTGCCCCCTGCTCTCCCTCATCTTCTCCAGTCCAGCTTGCACTAGTGCCCACTTTTGCGCGTGGTTACAAACAGGGTGGCTACTGTTAACTTTTCCGGCAGCATCTATACCTAAACCAGTTAATATTGCCAGGGCAGTTGTAGTACCTCCGACAACGCACTCACCGACAATCAGATACTCCTGTTGGATATTGGCAGCTAGGCGTTCTCCCCAAAGTAATCCTTGTTCAAACAAGTGATGTACTGTTGTAATTTCCATAGCAGCCCCTTGACTTAAACACTTAGCAGGAGCGCCACCCAAATCAATTACTGGCACAGCAGGAGCTTGGGGTAAACCAGCATTAAATAAATAAATTGGTATCTTTAATGACTCAAATACAGCGCGAGAAATCAGCACAGGTGAAGCGCCAGCGGTCAATGGTGGTAGGGGATATTGGGCTTTATGTTCTGGGCCGTAATACAAAAACTCTGCATCGGCACAAGCTGTATATTTTCGATCGTCTGGAGTGCGACCAGCTGCTGAAATCCCTGGAATTAAACCAGTTTCAGTAAATCCTAAAATACAAGCAAATACGGGTAGACAACCACGATACCTTCGCAGCCATTGTTCACCTAGTTCTTTTTGAGTATAAATACTAATTTGGGAATTGGGCATGGGGAATTGGGCATCGGGCATTGGTTATTAATTAGAACCGATCGTTTAACCAATGACAAATGACAAATGACAAATGACTAATAATTATCCTTCATAATCCATGAGAACTTGTACCCAGTGTGGTGGGCGGGGAATAGGGTTGCCCAAGCGGTCAAAAAGCAACCATGCTGCCAGGTGTACCACAAAAAGGTAGATAAAGTTGTTGAGTATAATTAAAGCGATCGCTCCCACTTGAATCAAAAATACACTGGGACTCGCCAATAAACTCAAGTTAAAAAATACCCACTCAATGAACTCAGTCACTTGGGTAATTACATAAATCCATAGGTCTTCACCCGACAAAACAGACAACAACCACAGCCTAAAAAAGACTCCTAAAGTACCCAATAGCGTACCCAAAGTGATAGAAACAATCCAGGGAAGACGACGACGACACCATGTAGCGCCTAAAAGGACGCCCATGAACCCGTAGGGCATGACATACAGCAAACTGCGGGCTGGCCCCATCAGTACCGTCAGCAGTAACCCAGAGGTGAGTGCTGCCATCCATGCCGCACGTTTGCCCCAACGCAGATAAACTAGAGCGATCGGCACTGGAAAAAATATCCGCAAAACTGGGCCCAAAGGAAAGTAAAAATTAATAAACCAAATTAAGCTAGCGGTACTGGCTAAAAATGCTGTTTCCACCATCCTCAAGGGCGCATCAGCTTTGATTTGAGGAGGCATTAACTGCTGTTCTTTATCTAACCAATGATTCTGAGGAGTTGGAGATTCAGAGGATGGATCTTCCTCCGGTTCATCTGGGAGAGAATCTAAAATACTCATATCTGACAAGTTTTTAAACGATCATTCTTTCTAAGGCTGACAAATCGGGAATACAAATAGTGTCTTGATCCCGTTTAATCAAGCCTTTTTTTTCTAGCCTTGTCAATACTCGTGTCACCGTTTCCCGCGCCAGTCCGCTCAAACTACTCAATTCCCGATGAGGTAAATTGGGAATTTCGGTTCCAGTTTGCCCTTTTTTTCCCTGTCCTTCTGCCAAAAATAACAACGTATCTGCTACCCTTGACTGGCTATCAGATTCCCGCAACCGCAATCGGCGATTTACTTGCCGTAAACGTCGTGCCATTAGTTGCGCCAATCGAACTCCCGCCAAAGGTTCTATCTGAAGTAATTTGACAAAATCTTGAGCAGGCATACTACCAATTACCGTCGGGGCCAAGGTAATCACATCGGTGGATCGAGGTGCTTCATCTAGCGCCGCCATTTCACCAAACAATTCACCTTTGCCGATAATATTCAGCGTTACCTCTTTTCCTTCCAGATTGTAGGTGCGAATTTTTACCCATCCGTCCATAATAAAATACACAGAACCACCCCAGTCATTTTCCAGTAGAATCACCTGATTGGCTGGGTGAGTGCGGGTAACGAGATGGGTGAGGGCTGATTCTACAGCAGTTTCTGGCAACCCTTGAAAAAAGGGAGCGGAGGCGATCATCCAGGAATTAGCCTGTGCTTGCAAGCTATATCGATCTTCCATTACGACATCTTTAATTCAAGCTGCTATGTACACACAAAAAACAGGAGCGCCATTTGTAGCCTAAGCTATCATTGCACAGCTCCCTTTCAAAGAAAAAACTAAACTATGCTACACAAGAAAGCGACAATAAGTTTTTCTAAATAATCTTTACCTATAAGTTTAAACGGGGTAAAAGTTTTGCAAAAAGTAGTTTATAGCCTGCGGTTGGATTGCTTAGGGGCTAGCTGCACTGCAAACTTGATTAGTTATGAATATAGGCAAACAACATTAATGATACTAAAGGGAGTAAATTATTGCTCAGGTATTTTAGCGATTTTCAAAAATAGGCAACCAATGACCTGCAAAATTAAGCTTTTCGAGCAAAGGCTGTCTGAAGAGGACAAGGAGAGGGGGAGACAAGGAGATGGGGGGATAAAGAGAAACTTTTTTCCTTGTTTTCTTCGATGATTGAAGATTGCCACGACTCCCAGTAATCCATAACATAATGACTAGTCACAATTCCAAGTAGCGGCTTTGGCCACTCAAAATTTCTTCTATGGTAGATGCTGCACGTGAGCAAGATCCCCATAGGGATACGGTGATTGTAAATTAATTGTCACATTAGTTGACATACATTTTTAAGTAAGGTAATCAAAGTGACTTTTAGTACAGATGAAATTCAAAAGCTGATCGCAGACATTGACAACTTACTTGCCAGGGGTGGCAAGCGCCTGTCTAAATTTCTGTCTGGTCAGGCGCAAGAGCCTAAAGAAGTTTTAGAGCGAATTCGCGACTTCTTGATGAGGTTACAAGAAAAAGAAGCATTAGAGAGCAGCATCCCAAATCAGTCTTCTGAAGAACCGCGATCGCCCTTGGGGGAGCCATCGCCTTTGTTAACAAAATTTATCGATCGTGGTAATAACCAGTATCCACTACCACCGCTCGAACCTAGTCAGGAAGAGAATACTGTTGGCGCAGAACAATTAAAAAATGAATTTTCGAGATTGATTCAGCCGTTGCGATCGGAATTAGAATTGCTTTTGCAAGAGCGAGCCACTCTCATACAAGAAATTCGGCAACTAGAACAAAAGCGATTGCAAAACTACTCCTTAGCGCAGCAGTTGACAAACCAGGAGCAAATGATTAGCGAGTTTTTACAGGTACTCATGAGTCGCCTTGTGCCAACTTTAACACCACTGCTTGGACAGACGAGGGAAAATTCCGCCAGTTCTTCAGAAGCTATTAATTACGCAAATTCTGCAACTCAATCTTTATTAGAATCCTCTGACGATGTGGAGCGCTTAACCCAGCTAGCTAGGGAGTTAGATCGACGCCTATTATCACTAGATGGGACAGTGAATGTAGTCTTTGAAGCACTACAGCGCAATATTAATACTTATTACGAATCCTTGTCCCAAGCACTGGCAAGAATGCATAGCAAGGGGATGCAAGGCGAACAGCTGATGGCCAGCTTTGTCAACAATTTGACCCAGCATTTGCAACAAGAATCTCCTAGTTCGCAGTCATCTTTCCTGGGAGGAGAATCTGAGACACTACCATCATTAACTGAACCAAGCGAGATGGCTGCTGGAATTGCGCCCCAACCATTGGAGCTTATCCAGCCAGAAACTTCATCTCTACCCGCAATTGAGCAACAGGAAAATACGCTCACAGAGGATCTAGATGCAGTGCTGTTGCAGCTTGGTGTAGACTCATCTGAATATTCTCAAACCCCGACCGAATTACCGGAAGATATTTCTGCGGCAATTGGTGATGAAGTAGACCAACTTTACGCCAGTTTGTTTGATGCTGGTGATGTTAATAATCCCAGCCTCGATATTCCCACAAATGACTTATCTGCTTCCACAGCCTCTGCATCACAGTTGAACATCGCCCAGACCCCGCCTGTCTCTCCAACCGTGGATTCTGCGGTTATTACTCCAGATACGGATCTTTCAACCCCAGAGACTTTAGGAGAAGAAAGCACAGATTCATCAGAGCCACAGGAAGAACTATTTTTTGAAGAGGAAACTGATCTAGATTCGCCTCTTAGCTTCTCTACTCCACAAATAGACAGTTTGTCAGTACAAATCGGCACTCAGCCAGCTAGTGTTGATACAATTAATACCCTAACTGAGTTATTACCTGATACCGATAGTGAACTGCAATTGCTGGAAGTCTCATCTTCTTCTGTGGATAATGCCACAGCTACAGGAACTGACCTATTGCCTGATAGAGATAGTGAACTGCAACTGCTGGAAGTGTCATCTTTTATGGATGATGCCACAACCACAGCACCAGTGACTCCAGAAGTACCAGAAATTGCCTTGGCAGAGCCTAGCGAAAATATCGCCACATCGCAAGTATTAATTAACAGCGATCGCTCCGAACTGTTTTCAGATAACTATATTGCTGCTTCACCCCAAGAAAACTTACTTTCTATTGAGTCAAACCAATCTCCAGTCGTACCAGATATTTCTTTAGATGAAGAACAGTTGCAGCAATTAGATCGGGATTTGGCTAATTTCGATCGGCAGCTAAATTCTGAGTCGCAGCCAGCTAATAACTTGGATGTTTTCTCGGAACTATTTGATAATACTCAAGACACAATCCCCACAACTTCCCCTGAAAATACCCAAATAGCAGAGAATACATCAACAAATGATTTCTCAAGTTTGGCAGTTACCCAGGTAGAAACTGAAAAAAAAAAGGAAGTCACAACTCCCGTACCAGAAAGTTCTTTACCTCCAATTGCCAACTCCATAAATAATCCAGAAGTTTCGTTAAATACTTTAGAATCAGTCTGGTATTTAGGAATTGATTTAGGTACAACAGGAATTTCCGCTACATTATTAAATCGCTCGACTTTTGTTGTACATCCTATCTACTGGTCAGCAGAAAATCCGCCAGGAACAAGTTCCTTTCAGCAATCGTTTCGTTTACCAACAGAGGTTTATCTGCCTACAGCTTCTGTACCCCACGGTGAAAACGAAACTATCGAAGCACATGAGCAGACAGCACCTGCGGCTGTTGCCCAAGATAAAGCACCCGATCGCTCGGCTACTACTCCTGCAACACCAAAATCGACAGCAGATCCGACGAAAAATAACCTCTACTCGGCGCAGTTGAAGCCTTACTTACAAGTAGCCATTCCCTACAAGAGCGAACGACAGAAATGGGAACCTGTTTTGCAATTAAATGAATTTTCGGCAGGGCCTTTGATTTGGGTTGTGCGATCGCTCTCTAAATTACTATTAACCCTCAAATCCGAAAAAACAAGTACCACCCCTAGTTTAATGGCTGCCGCTGTTGGGATCGGCGAACAAGATTTTCCCCAGATTATCAATAATATTGCTGGTGTAATTTGTACCTGTCCATCTAGCTGGTCGGAACAATACCGCTTTAATGTGCGGGAAGCTTTACTCACTAGCAAACTTATTCAACATCCCCAGCAAGTCTTTTTTGTCGAAGAAGCGATCGCTAGCCTACTTTCGGAACTTGATGCTGCTAATGGTGAGCAAGTAAAACTAAGCGATGCTCAAGGTACTCATCCAGCAAAAACTAGCGAACATCCGATTGTTGGCAACACCCTGGTGATTAACATTGGGACAACTGCCACAGAAATGTTGCTGGTGAATCTACCAGAAACCTTGCAGCAATTGACATACAATGATTTCATGCTCCATAGTTTTGCTTATGCTGGCAAGGGTATTGAACAAGATATAATTTGCCAACTGCTATTGCCACCGAAATCTCGGCAATCACGCAGAGAAACACCAAGCGATGGCAAAACTACCACGAGTAATTCTTGGCAATGGCAACCGTCAATTCCCGGTTTAGACCAAATGCATTGGCAGACTTTAGGGTTGGAAGAATTAGAAATACCTAGAGTCGGAGAACCAGATATCACCGCTCGAATTCGTCTCCAACAGCGTCTAGAAAGTTCTTTACTGGGACAGGCGGTATTAGATGCGGCATTAGCCTTAAAGCTGATTTTGCAACACCAAGACTCTTTTACCCTAGAATTAGCCGATCAGCGGTGGGTTTTGCAGCGACGAGACTTAGAAAGCCAAGTATTTATTCCCTTTGTGCGCCGCCTGAACCGAGAACTTAACAAGTTATTGGTAGCTCATGGTATCCCCACAGAAGCCATTAATCAAGCGATCCTGACTGGTGGAGTGGCTTGTATTGGGACGGTGAACCGCTGGTTACGCCAAAAACTTCCCAGCACTAAGATTATTCAAGATTTATATCTTGGCGAAAACGGTGCTCCCAATTGCAGCCGGGTTGCTTATGGTTTGGCGATGCTGCCTCTGCATCCGCAGATTTTAGATATACCCAGGCAACAATACACTGATTATTTCTTGTTTACAGAATTGTTGCGATTGCTACCAGACCGTCCCTTATCTTTCGGTGAAGTTATCCAGTTATTTGAGGGTCGTGGGATTAATACTCGCATTTGTCAGCAACGGCTGCTGGCTTTTTTGGAAGGTGAACTGCCTTCCGGTTTGATACCTTCAGTCACAGAATCAACCTGGCTTACCCAGAGTTCGCAAGAAAATCCTGACTATCAGGCGATCGCCACAGCACCACTTTTTGAAAAACAAGGAAGTCTCACTTATCGTCCCAATTCTCAACAACTGTTGTCTTTACGTCGCTATCTAGATGCAATTAAGGCTAGTAATCAGCAATCACTGGAGGAACCATATACGGTGAATTTTGCCTTAGAGGTCGATCGTTGAGACTAGCAGATCGCGCTAGAAATAAGAATACTACTCAAAATTCCAAATGCTTATGTTACGAGCATTTGGAATTTTGCGAATTACTACTAGTACTTCAGCACAGTAATTTTTGGGATATGTGGGATATGTACGATAGTATTATCTTTTTATTAGTTTTTATTAGATGGATAAAATACCGTAATTTTACAATCTATCACTTGAATTGAAAGATTCTGTAAATTTTTGGTTTTTGGTTTTTATATCAGCTAAAATTTGTGTACATTAACACTCGGTAGTATCGACAACAGTAGAAAAAATCGCCTAACAATCATGTCTATGTCTACACTACTAATGTAAAAATTCCTGTTATAAAACTAAGTTAGTTCTTGTGAATAATCTTTATCTTTATTCAGTTAATTGTTTGCAACAGCCTTCACACCCGTCAACATTAAGCGTGAGAAAACGATTAATTGACATTGTTGGAGCCATTGTCGGGCTGATTGTTACATTTATAATAGCAATTCCTGTAGCAATTGCTACTTTTATTCATGAGCCAAGTCCAATATTTTATTCTCAAATTCGCTGTGGTTTAAACGGAAAAACTTTCCGCATCTGGAAATTCCGCTCAATGATAGTCGATGCTGATAAATTCAAGCATTTGGTTGAGAACCAAGCCAAAGGTCATATTTTTAAATCCGTTGACGATCCTCGCATTACTCCTGTTGGTAAATTTTTGCGGCGTACTAGCTTGGATGAATTCCCTCAATTTTGGAATGTTTTGTTAGGGGACATGAGTTTAGTTGGTACTCGTCCACCTACTCCTGATGAAGTCAGCAATTACGATCCACATCACTGGGATAGATTGCGAGTCAAACCAGGCATTACCGGCGAATGGCAAGCTAATGGGCGTTCCAGCATTACAGACTTTGAAACCATTGTCAAAATGGATATAGATTATCAACGCAAGTGGTCTGTAACTTACGATCTGAGTCTGATTATTAAAACTATCTGGGTAGTCTTGAAAAAGACTGGGGCTTATTAAATTAGAGCATTGGGCATTAGGAGTACTGTTAGCGTCAGCGGGGCGTTTAGCCCGTGCTGAGTTAAGAGGTAAGAGTTAGGAGTTTTGTTTATCTCCTTGTCCCCTTGTCTCCCTTGTCTCCCTTGTCTCCCTCATCTCCCTCATCTCCCTCATCTACCACTTTCTTGTTCTGACTTCTGACTTCTGAATTCTTCTTCACCCCTTGACTCCGCTACCTGTTTCTGTGGGTACAATGTAACGTTGTAAAAACAAAAATAGTAATAATACTGGAGCGATCGCAATCACTGAGCCAGCCGCTACTAACCGCCAGTCAAGGGAAAATGTACCTGCTAGCTTTGCGACTCCCAAGGGAAGAGTATATAAATTTTCGTCTTGGATGACAATTAAAGGCCACAAAAAGTCACTCCAAGCACCAATGAATACAAAAATAGCTAAAGTTACCAGTGCTGGGCGAACTGCTGGTAACATAATATGCCACCACAAACCTAACTCTGAGCTGCCATCCATCCGGGCGGCTTCTTCTATTTCTTTGGGGACACTCATGAAAGCTTGGCGCAACAGAAAAATGCCAAAAGCAGAAGCTAAACTCGGAAAAATCATCCCTAAATAAGTATTTCTCAAACCCATCTGGACTGTCAAAATATAAAGGGGAATCATCACGATTTGGAAGGGAATCATAATCGTAGAGACGATCGCTACAAAAATCCAGTCTCGCCCGACAAACGATAATCTTGCCAAGGGATAGGCAGCTAAAGCGCAAAACAGCAGATTTAAGCCCACAGTCAGCACTGACACCAAAATACTGTTATACAGGTATTGTCCAAAAGGTAGGGAGTTCCACACACTAGAGAAGTTATTGAGTGTCGGTTGACTGGGTAGCAATTGTGGCGGCGACTGAAAAATATTTTCCGTTGGCGATTTCAAGGATGTACTGATTAGCCATAGTAAAGGAAAGAGCATCAACAGTGCGATCGTTCCCAACAGCGCATACATTAATAGATTTTGCGATCGTGACTTTTTCCAGTTCAGCATTTGATTAATAACTTTCCCAGTTCTCTAAATATTTATTACAACTTTCTTGATAACGCTATAACTTGCTTTCAATATTTTGCACTTGCTCAAATATTTCGTGGATGCTCACCCATTTTCACCCACATTTTCCGCACACGAGTTAATTGCGGACGATTCATTTTTAAAGTATAAATTGTTGCTCTACCAATGGTTGTAAATCCTATAATTTCTGTAGCATCTTCACTCCAAGTAAAATGGTTTGATATTAATACAATTAAGTCTCTTCACTTTTTGAACTCCCTAATTCTTCCAGTACATCAAAGAAGTCGTTCATTATTTTTTCATCAACTTCTTTTACATCACTCCATGTTTGACTATTGTGAATGATATCTTGTGCCTCATAATAAGAAATGCTCAAAGCATTTTTTAAAATTTTAATTGATTCGGTTTTTGAATAATTACTCAATCTCAATAAATTAATAACGGATTCTCGATCTGCGGATTTAATCAATATATTATTCAGTTTTTGAGTTAGTTCACTATCTTTATTCATCTTGGTCTCTAATAAAGAAAAGGCATTGTGTTGTACAAATTAAATAAATATTTATCAGATTTTTTAAGCTATTATCCACAAAAGAATCATCTACAACAGTCCTAAAATTATTCGTTAAAAACCAGATTCCTGACTTGTTAGAAAATTCGGGAATCTGGGTTTATCAAGTTTTACTAGTCAGATATTATTGCAATAAACTGAGATACTGTGCACACCGCTTTCAAAAATTTATTTTACAGTTTGAAACCAATTTATAGTCGTTAATCTTCAATCGCTACATAAGGTTGTGGTTCCCGCGATCGTTGGGCAATTTGTTCTCGCCGATACTTTGCAAGTTCGCTGTAAAGCCTCTTACGAGAAAGATTCACACTGCCAACAGGCTCATGCTCTAGCAGTGTATGCCAAGGGGAAAACAGCGAACCCTCATCTAAACGTTTGCGTTCTTCAAAATCAAATTTCTGACTGGGAATACGGACAGTTGCAACTTTAATAAACGGTGAATCTGCTTCTTGCCATTCTTGAACGTGGTCTTCAATCGGTGTTTTGTCGTCATCTACATAAAACTGAATTAGGAAGTCAAAAGACGCTTCTCGACCTTCTTCAGTCAAATATTTGACCAGCGTTTCTCGAAGGTAATTTTCTGATTCTGGAAGTGTTTCTGGTGGTTTTTCAGGCTGTTGAGATTTGACAGATAATTTTACAATCCGCTCACCAAATTTAAACGGAGCCATACTCCAATATTGAATCAAAAGTGGATTTCCTAACTTTTTGCTACCAATTTTTTGCAAGATTGCAAAGGCGTAACCAAGTTCTTCCAGCCGTTCTGGGGAAAGTTTTCCACTACCTGCTTGGGAAAGATCGGCGTAATCACGAACATCTTTAGTCAAGAAAATAGGATAATTGTTGAGTATAAAATCTTGAGTTTTTTCTTCATCATCCAAGACTTTTTGCCCGTCCACATTCATCACCTTGATGGCGATACCGCGAACATCAGGCTGGCTATCAGAGTGAAATTTACCACGTTTTTCAGGCGAACCACCACTAGAGAAACGAATCCACGCAGGATAGGTTTGAGGCGTTTTGAACAAACCTACTTTTAGGTCTTCAGGAAGATTGGGTTCAATAATAAACTCTCCCCAAACGAGTCCATGACTTTTGCTATGAATTTGGCGGAGGTCTGGGCCTGTTTTTTGTTGAGCTTGGAGACTACTTGCTATAATTTCGTCAATTATTGCTTCCTGCTCAGTGGTAGATGACGTTGGATTAGTCATAAAACATTTGATAATGTGTCCTCATTATCCTGAATCCTGGAACCTTTATGAGTCAATCCGGTTTCCGTACAAATAACTTGTAGTGGTTTATCCCAAGGTTCAATAGGTATATGAGACAAATAGGCAAAATCAAAGACAATTCCGATAGTCGGCTTTGTCTGCCATTGCGGTAAACTGAGCAAGCGATCGTAATATCCGCCGCCATAGCCTAAGCGATATCCTTGATAGTCACAAGCGACACTAGGGACGAGAATCAAATCTACTTCGGCAGCATCTAAGATTGGAGCGTCGGGGTGTGGTTCACTAATCCCATAAGCGCCACTTTGGATAGGAACACTCGGTGTCCAAATATGCCAACATAGGGATTTATCAACGCAGCGAGGAAATCCCCAACGGTATTTTGTGTTTGCAAATAGTGGAGTGAGATCGGGTTCTTGGCGAAAGCTGAAATAAGCGAGTATTGTTTTTGCTTGGGTAAACAAAGTAGAATTTTGTAAATGAAAGCATAAGCGATCGCTTTTTTCTCTCCATTCTCCAACGGACATTGATTTACGTCTTTTAAGTAGAGTGCGGCGCAGTTGTGCTTTATTTAGTTGATGATTAACTTTGTCCATATAAATAAAAATATTCAAAAAAATAAGCTGGGCATCGCCCAGCTTGTATCACTCTACATTCAGCAGTACATTGTTATGCAGCGTGTTGACGATACCACTCAATGGTATTCTTTAGCCCTTGCTCAAAGCTCACCTGAGCCGTGAAATTAAAGGCAAGATTTGCCCGTTCAGTATCTAAACAGCGGCGGGGTTGACCATTAGGCTTATCAGTTTGCCACACAATTTCCCCCTTAAACTCCATCAAGTCGCAAATTAGAGTTACTAAATCAAGAATGGAGATTTCATAACCTGTTCCCAAATTAACTGGTTCCGATTCGTTATAGAATTGAGTCCCCATCACAATCCCCCGCGCTGCATCTTCTGAATAGAGAAACTCACGGGTAGGACTGCCATCACCCCAAACTGCAAGTTGTTTTTCTGCATTAATTTGGGCTTCGTGAACTTTGCGAACTAATGCTGGAATGACATGAGAACTTCCGGGGTCAAAGTTATCTTCTGGGCCATATAAATTTACTGGCAGTAGGTAAATCCCATTAAAACCGTACTGCTGACGGTAAGATTGCAATTGAACTAAAAGCGCTTTTTTTGCAATTCCGTAAGGGGCGTTAGTTTCCTCTGGGTAACCATTCCACAGATCGTCTTCTTTGAATGGTACTGGAGTGAATTTAGGATAGGCGCAGATTGTGCCAACACAAACAAATTTTTCTACTCCAGCTTGATACGCAGCGTGAATTAGCTGGGTTCCCATGATCAAGTTATCGTAAAACAACTCTGCGGGTTTTTCGCGGTTTAAACCGATACCACCGACATGAGCTGCTAGATGGATGATTATGTCTTGCTGGTCAACTGCACGCTGACTATTTTCCCAGACACGCAAATCGAAATCGCGCGATCGCGGTATTGTAATTTTCTCGCGATCGGCTCCTGCTTTACACAATTGATCTATCACCTGACGGCCTAGAAACCCCGATCCACCAGTGACTAGAATCCGTTTATTTTTTAGTTCTAAGGCGGTCATATTTTATCCTCTGTGATGCCAAATCAGAAGTGCAAAGCGCCCAGTGTTTGACGAATAGTCGCAATGTCATCTGGAAATTGCGAACCTTTTCCATTGGGTGAAGTATGACCCAATGCTTGTAAGTCTGCTTCTACCATTAGGGAAACTAGTTCTTCAAAGGTTACTGATGGTGCCCAGCCCAAGTTCTGCCGTGCTTTGGTAGAATCGCCAATCAACAACTCTACTTCAGATGGACGCAGGTAACGCTCATCAAACTCTACATAATCTTGCCAATTAAGATTCACATAACTAAATGCCAGTTCCAAAAACTCTCGTACCGAGTGGGTTTCACCAGTAGCAATTACGTAATCGTCTGGCTGGTCTTTCTGCAACATCAACCACATTGCTTTGACGTAATCCTTCGCATAGCCCCAATCTCGCTTGGCATCTAGATTACCCATATAAATCTTTTTCTGCTTCCCAGCAACGATACCAGCTACCGCTCTAGTAATTTTGCGGGTTACAAAGGTTTCACCCCGCCGTGGTGACTCGTGGTTAAAAAGTATGCCATTACAAGCAAACAAATTATAAGATTCACGATAATTTACAGTTTGCCAGTGAGCGTAAACTTTCGCACAGGCATAGGGACTGCGGGGATAAAAGGGCGTTGTCTCAGTTTGAGGTATTGCTTGTACTAAACCATACATTTCTGAAGAACCCGCCTGGTAAAATCGCACCTGAATTCCGGTACGATGCTGGTAGTCTCGAATTGCTTCCAACAGACGCAATGTCCCCATTCCTACTGCATCTACTGTGTATTCTGGTGAATCAAAGCTGACTCTGACGTGGGATTGAGCGCCGAGGTTGTAAATTTCTACTGGCTTTACTTCTTCTAAAATACGCCGTAACGTTGTACCGTCTGTCAAGTCACCGTAGTGAAGAAACAAGCGCACTCCCTCTTTGTGGGGGTCTTCGTAAATGTGATCGATGCGGTCTGTGTTGAAGGTAGAAGTCCGGCGAATTACCCCATGAACCTCATAACCTTGTTCCAACAAAAACTCACTTAGATATGAACCATCTTGTCCAGTAATACCAGTAATCAACGCTCGCTTCTGTTGCGTCATGCTCAATTATCCCTTATTGTCTTTGATTAAAAAGTTACAGCCAATCTGATACAACCTAGCAACTAATTGCTGAATTGCCTAATGGGAAACCTACGAGTTCTTGTTTTTATGAGACTTTTTCCGTAAATAAATATACTGAAGAAAAAGCAATTTAGCACGTAAGTCCAACATTTAGATAACTCAAAATTATTTAATTATGTATATTTTCTTTTACCAGACGATCGAGATTATTTTTTTATATATTTTTTGTCAAAACTTCATATATCTCTAGTTATGTGAAGACTTAATAAAATAGCCATTTGAAATTAGACTTCTGGCAAAAGTACCAAATATCCACACTCACAGAAGTCTGAATTAAGTAGAAAAGCACAAATGATAGAAATAAACATGAGCAATCCTGTGAGGGGAGAATTGGTACTTAGGGGCATTAACTGCCCCACAGAATCCACCCTAAGTATTTACTTAGTATGCGCCGTTATTTTTGGGTAGAATTACTACATCAACAGTTTTCAAGATGATCCATAAATCAAGCCAGAAATTCCTAAATTTGACATAATGCAGGTCTATTTGGACTCTCCGAGGATAGGGAATGTCATTACGCCCAGATACCTGCCACAAACCAGTAATTCCTGGACGGATTGTTAAAATCTCATCAATGTGATAACCGTATTTTGGAAGTTCTTCTCTTACCAAGGGTCGGGGCCCGACTACACTCATATCCCCTTTTAAAACGTTCCAGAACTGGGGAAATTCGTCTAAGCTAGTAATTCGCAAAAATCGACCAATTTTGGTAATCCGGGGGTCTTGTTTTAGCTTAAAACTGCTCTCAAATTCTTGTCGCAATTCGGGCGATGTTTCCATCATTTGCATGAGGATTTCATCCGCATTGCTTACCATTGTTCGGAATTTAATACAATTAAACGCTTTGTAATTTTTCCCTACCCGTTCCTGGACATAAAATATTGGCCCTTCTGAGCTGAAGGCAATCAGCAAGGCCAAAATTAAGTAGACGGGGAAGAACAAAATCAATACCGACAGCGAAAACACTATATCGAACAGTCGCTTGGCAAACTCTCCGTTTAAACCCTGAAAAGATAAACCTTTGGGCTTAACTTTTGGCGTCTTCGTTTTTTGACCGCGTTTTAAGAAACGCACAGACGCTCTAGTGTCTTGCCTTACGCCTCGCTTGCCGGAGAGGAGTGAGCTCTGGGCAGTCATCATACTCCTTAATAATCCACACCACACATAGTCCCAATATTAAAGCCAAAATGAGATGCTTCTGGGGGAAATTGCCAAAAGCCTAAAAAAATAAGACGTTAATCAAGACCATCATTGCAAAAATGGTCTTTTTTCGTTGCACTTGTTTACAAAATCTAGATAACGATCTGCAAAGATTTGCGGTGAAAACTGCGCAGCGTGCGATCGCATATACTCAGAATTGAATGAACCCTCATACATTTCAAATTTTTCTACTGCCTCCACCAAAGCCGCCTCTGTTTGCGTCTTGAAAAATATACCTGTCCCTGTATCCGCATCAGAGCGAATATCTCGCACTGTTTCTAAAGCACCCCCTGCACCATAAGCAATCACTGGCGTGCCGCAAGCTTGTGCTTCTATTAAGGCAATACCAAAATCTTCACAAGCTGCATATACAAACGCCTTAGCCCTAGACATATATTTTTTTACCACATTATCGGGTTGCCATCCCAGTATTTGGATATTAGAGTTTGCCATCTCGCGAATCTTGTTCATTTCATCTCCTGTACCAATGACTACTAACGGTCGTTTTAGTTGATTAAAAGCCTTGACAATCAACGATATTTGCTTGTAACTCACTAACCGGGAAACTGTCAGGTAGAAGTCTTCTTTCTCAGACAGAAACGGAAATTGAGCAATATTCACTGGTGGGTAAATGACTGTTGCTTCTCGTCGATAGCAACGCCAAATCCGCCGAGCTGTATGTTGCGAGTTGGCAATGAAATAATCAACGCGATTGGCACTCAATACATCCCACTGGCGCAAACGATGTAATAAATATCGCGTCACCCATCCAGGTAAGCCACTACCTAGTTTGCTGTGGTGCAGATAATCAAAGGTCAAGTCCCAGGCATAGCGCATAGGGCTGTGACAGTAGCAAATATGCATCTGTTCGGGAGTGGTAAGGATTCCTTTGGCAACAGCATGGGATGAAGACAGAATGACATCATAATGCCGCAAATCCATTTGTTCAATTGCCAAGGGCCACAAAGGCAAGTATTTTTGTATACCGTTGCGGGCATAAGGAAAGTTCTGGAGAAACGTCTTACCAATTTGACGCTTATATAAATAACTTTCAGGATTGCTGGATTCAAAATCGATGAGAGCATACAAATCAGCATCAATGTGATTCAAAATTTCTCGGACAACGAGTTCTGAACCACCGGTGGCTTTGGGTGTTAGCCACTCATGAACCAGAGCATGTTTCAAGGGCACAGCTAACTTGAATAAATGGAAAATACAAAGGCCAACTTGATGACGTTAACTTAAAAGTTTCCTCTTGTGATTAATTAACGGGAAGCGCCCCAGATTAGCACATAAGACGGAATCTTTCCCTTAGAGGTTCCAGATGGATACTACAACCTGATAATCTCAGATTGGGCATGGGGCATTGGGCATGGGGCATTGGGCATTAGTTATTTCTTTTTGTCTCCCTAATTCCTAGTCCCCAGTCCCTACTCCCTCAATGAAAACTGATATGAAAGGGTGAATTTATGCGAATTCTGATTATGGGTGGTACTCGGTTCATTGGTGTTTATTTGACTCAATTACTGGTGGAACAAGGACACGAGGTGGTGCTGTTCAATCGTGGAAATCGGCCAGCACCTTCTTTAAAGGGAGTAGGACAAATTATAGGCGATCGCACAGATGCTACTCAATTAAAAGCAAAATTATCACAAGAAAACTTTGATGTCATTTTTGACAATAACGGACGAGAACTTACTGATACTCAACCATTAGCAGAAATTTTTCAAGACCGAGTGCAACATTTTGTGTATATGAGTTCTGCGGGAGTGTATCTCAAATCCGATCAATTGCCCCATGTAGAAGGCGATGCAGTAGATCCCAAAAGTCGTCATAAGGGTAAACATGAAACAGAAGCTTACCTGACTCAATTGGGATTACCTTTTACTTCCATTCGTCCTACTTATATTTACGGGCCTCGTAATTATAATGAGTTAGAAGGCTGGTTTTTTGACAGAATTGTGCGCGATCGCCCCGTTCCTATTCCCGGAAATGGGTTGCATATCACCCAACTAGGTCATGTTAAGGACTTAGCACAGGCAATGACTCAGGTTTTGGGCAATGAAAAAGCCATAGGACAGATTTATAATATCTCTGGCGATCGCTTTGTCACTTTTGATGGTTTAGCCCGTGCTAGCGCTATTGCGGCTGGCAAATCACCCGATGCTGTCAAAATCGTCCACTACGACCCGAAAAAGTTTGATTTCGGCAAACGCAAAGCTTTTCCGATGCGGGTGCAGCATTTCTTTGCTTCGGTAAATAAAGCGCAAACAGAATTAAACTGGCATCCTGAATATGATTTGATTTCTGGGTTACAAGATTCTTTGGAAAATGATTATTTGGCTAATGCAAAAGACAAAGCTGATGTTGATTTCTCTGTAGATGAGGAAATTTTACAAGCTGTTTCATAACTAGATTCCCGACTTATTTAAATAAGTCGGGAATCTGAACCTTATATTTCAACTGGATTGATACCTAATTCACACGTTTTTGTAAATCAAAAATATATTGGAAAATGAACGAACGCGAAAATATTCAACAATCTTTCAGAAATCTCCTAGAAATTATTGAAAAACAAAGACCTGGATACATTGCTGTTTTAAAAGAAGGTTTACTCGATGATGAAATTCATAATAGCATTACAACTCATCCAAGTTCTGAAGGTTTAATTGCTATATATTCATGTGTGAAAGGATGTTGTTTTGAACTTCCTAATAATTTTGATTTTCCTACATACTTACTTCCTGGATATAATTTAATCGAAATTGATAAAATAGATAGCGTTAGAAATCGTTTGTATAGCGTACATAAAAATCCAGACTGTTGGGGATGGCAACCAGATATGATTCCTTTTTTATACGGTAGTGGAGGTGATTACTATTGCGTTAGAACTTTGTCAGACGATCGATCAGTTGTACGGATTCCTAAAGATGATGTTTTAGATATAATTTGTCAAAGCATTAAAGATTTTATTTTAATAATTACTGAATGCTATAAACAAAATGCTTATTTTTTGGATGAAGATAGATATCTGGAATGTAATTATAATTTAGAAGAAAAAATTATAGTAAGTTTCAACCCGAATTATTATCAAAATGGTTGAAAATAAAAAGAATGATAATCAAGTAGAAAATCCAGATTTTATTAAGTTAAACCAATAATTTAATAGTACAGACTAAGCAGATACGAAGGAAAAAAATATACTTTAATTTCATCTTTAAATTAACTACTTATGGGACAATATCCACTCCACAATGTTCTAGAAGCCCGTGCCCGCTTGGGTGAAGGGCCGATCTGGGACTCTACCCAAAACCTACTGTATTGGGTTGATATCTACAACCATCGGGTGCATCAGTTCAATCCTGCTACGGGGGAAAATCGCTTTTTTGATGTGGGAGATGTGGTAGGTGCGATCGCAACAGCAGGTGCAGATAGATTAATTATGGCACTACGTCATCACCTAGCATTTCTCAACACCCAGACAGGCGAAGTTACTCCCATTTTGGAGATTGAAGCAAATCTGCCAGAGAACCGTCTCAATGATGGCAAATGTGACCCTCAAGGCCGCTTTTGGATCGGTTCAATGTCTTCTTCAGAAAAACCCCATGCTAGCCTCTATCGTTATGATGCTGATGGCTCATTACATGTGATGGAAACAGGATTGACTATCTCTAATGGGTTGGGTTGGAGTCCAGATCAGAAGACATTTTACTTAGCTGATTCTCCTCACCAAAAAATATATGCTTATGACTTTGATTCAGTAACAGGTAATATTATCAACCGCAGAACTTTTGTTGATTTAACTCATGAATCTTTCCATCCAGATGGGTTAACAATAGATAGTCAAGGAAATATTTGGTCAGCGATGTGGGATGGGTGGTGTGTGATTCGTTTCAATCCCAAGGGTGAAGAAATATTGCGGATTAATCTACCCGTTCCACTCGTAACGAGTTGTACCTTTGGTGGCAAAGATTTGCAAACACTCTACATTACTACCGCTTCAGTTGGACTCAGCCAAGCGGAGATAGAAAAAAGTTTCTACTCAGGTGATTTGTTTGCTCTCCAAACTGATGTTACTGGATTACCTAGCTATGATTTTGATAAATAAAGTATTAGCTGTGTAAAAGTGAATCGCTAAATTTGCCTCTCGTATTCGTTCAACTCAACTCTTTACTTGTTTGCGAATTCTAAAAATTCCGAGTTCCGAGTTTTGATCTCGAAGTTTCCAGTTCTGATCCTGAAGTTTCGAGTTTTGAATCTCAAGTTTCGAGTTCTGATCTCGAAATTCCGAGTTCTGATCTCGAAATTCCGAGTTTTGATCTCGAAGTTTCCAGTTCTGATCCTGAAGTTTCGAGTTTTGAATCTCAAGTTTCGAGTTCTGATCTCGAAGTTTCCAGTTCTGATCTCGAAGTTTCCAGTTCTGATCTCGAAGTTTTGAGTTTTGATCTCAAAATTCCGAGTTTTGCTCTTGAAATTCTGAGTTTTGAGGTTGTTGCCAATATTCCTGTGTAGCTTATTCGTGGTTCACTTTACATCTAATATGGTATTTTCCTTAATTGGATTTTGCGGCAAAAGATAAATACCACCAGAAATTAAAGTTAGGGCAACAGAAACCCAAAAGGCAATCAGAGAGGGAGTTTGCCACACTTCAGGTAAGGGTGCAATTAAAAGTGCGATCGCCACTATTTGACTAACAGTTTTGAGTTTACCCCAAATATTCGCCCCGGTAATCGTCGTTTGATTCACCCGCCAACCAGCGATCGCTAATTCCCGCGCTAAAATCAAAAATACTCCCCAAGTCGGTATTTTTTCTAGTTCAATCAAAACCATCAATGGCGCTAGTACTAGAAATTTATCCACTAAGGGGTCGAGAAATTTACCCAACTCACTAATTTGGTTGAGTTTCCGCGCCAAATAGCCATCTAACCAATCAGTTAACGCCGCAACGATAAAAATCGCCAAACATATCCACCTAGCTTGTGGTGTGGGGTTGTACAAGCCATAAAGCAGAAATGGTACACCTAGAAGGCGAGAGAAGGTAATCCAGTTGGGTAGCGTCATTGAAAATTCAAAATTCAAAATTAACAAGTGTAAAGCAACAACCTGGCAAGCAAATATGCAAAATATATGCAGATTAGTGTATCTGAGTGTGCCTGCGTGGGAAAATCTGTTTTCTGAAGCTCTCTTAAAACAATACTATGACTGAACACACAGACTCTCAATTCCGCATCGAACGCGATTCGATGGGCGATCGCCAAATTGCTAGTAGCGTTTATTACGGTATACAAACGCTACGAGCCATAGAAAACTTCCCCATTAGCGGCATTAAGCCTTTAGCTACCTACGTAGATGCAGGATTAATCATTAAAAAAGCTACAGCAATTGTCAATGGAGAACTAAATTGCATTCCCCAAGATATTAGTCAGGCGATTGTCCAAGCAACTGATGAAATCTTAGCTGGGAAGTTCCGAGATCAATTTGTTGTGGATGTTTATCAAGCGGGTGCTGGAACATCCCATCACATGAATGTCAATGAAGTTCTCGCAAATCGCGCCTTAGAAATACTTGGTGAAGAAAAGGGCAATTACAAACGTGTTAGTCCTAATGACCACGTTAATTATGGGCAGTCTACCAATGATGTGATTCCGACTGCAATTCGGATTGGTGGATTATTGGCATTATCTAAAACATTACACCCAGCAATAGATGGTGCGATCGCATCTTTAGAAAACAAAGCTGTAGAATTTCAAGATATCGTCAAATCTGGCAGAACTCACTTACAAGACGCAGTACCAGTGCGCTTGGGCGACAATTTTCGCGCATGGGCGCAAATTCTTACAGAACACCAAAACCGGATTTATACCGCCTCTGGTGATTTGATGGTGCTGGGTTTGGGAGGTAGTGCAGCCGGAACGGGATTAAATACTCATCCTTTGTATCGCGCCCGCGTGGTAGAAGTTCTTTCAGAATTGATTGATACTCCTTTAGAACCTGCACCCCATCTCATGGCAGCTATGCAAAGTATGGCGCCATTTGTAAATGTTTCTGGTGCTTTGCGGAACCTAGCCCAGGATTTAGCCAAAATATCTCATGATTTACGGTTGATGGATTCGGGGCCGAAAACTGGTTTCAAAGAAATTCAACTGCCTCCAGTGCAACCCGGTTCCTCGATTATGCCAGGGAAATATAACCCAGTGATGGCAGAGATGACATCAATGGTGTGCTTTCAGGTGATGGGTTACGATAGTGCGATCGCTTTAGCCGCCCAAGCCGGACAATTAGAATTAAATGTGATGATGCCGCTAATTGCCTATAACTTGATTCACAGTATCGAAATTCTCGGCAATACCATCGCTGCACTCACAGAACGCTGCATTGAGGGAATTACTGCCAATCAGGAACGTTGTTTAGCTTATGCTGAAGGCAGTTTAGCTTTAGTAACCGCCCTAAATACCCACATCGGTTATTTAAATGCCGCAGCTGTCGCCAAAGAATCTTTAGAAACTGGTAAATCTTTACGGCAAATTGTTTTAGAACGCGGATTAATGAATGAAACAGATTTAGCCACAGTGTTAAATCTAGAACAAATGAGTGGTATCGTACCACTCAAAACAGAATAATAGATTATGGGGCATGGGGCATGGGGCATTGGGCATTGGGCATGGGGCATTGGGCATTGGGCATTGGGCATTGGACATTGGACAATAATTAATAGTTCTTCTTCCCCTGCTTCCCCTGCTTCCCCTACTTCCCGTGCTTCCCCTACTTCCCCTGCTCCCCCTGCTCCCTCTATCCCCTACCTATACCATGCAGACTCAAAAACCAGCTGTTAGTCTTATTCGGGCTACATCTTACGAACAAGAGGCTTTAAGAGAATCCTTAGTCACGCTGCTGGAACCTTTTGGAGGAATGGCAGCGTTTGTAAAAAAAGGCGATCGCGTTTTACTCAAACCGAATCTACTTACCGGATCGCGTCCTGGTAAAGAGTGTATCACCCGTGCCGAACTAGTTTATGAAGTTGCCCAAATGGTAATTGAAGTTGGCGGTAAGCCATTTTTGGGCGATAGTCCTGCTTTTGGTAGTGCCAAGGGCGTAGCAATAGCAAATGGCTATCTGCCTATTTTAGAAGAACTCAATCTTCCCATCATCGATTTTCACGGTCAGCGTTACCAAACCGTCAGTGACAATTTTAACCATCTGCGACTGTCTAAAGAAGCAATGGAAGCAGACGTAGTGATTAACCTACCGAAAGTTAAATCACATGCCCAGTTAACATTAACACTAGGCGTAAAAAACTTGTTTGGTTGCGTTCCCGGCAAAATGAAAGCTTGGTGGCACATGGAAGCGGGAAAAGACGCGAATAGATTTGGTGAAATGTTAGTAGAAACTGCCAGGGCAATTAACCCTAACTTAACGATATTAGATGGCATCATCGGTCACGAAGGTAATGGCCCCAGCAATGGGGAACCTCGCCAACTGGGTATTTTAGCAGCCGCATCAGATATATTTGCCTTAGATCGGGCAATGGTAGAAATCCTCAATGTTTCTCCTGAACAAGTGCCCACAGTTGCAGCTTCTCAAAGGCTAGGAGTTTGTCCAGAACTTGCTGCCATAGAGTTTCCACATTTAAATCCTGACTTATTAAAAATAGAAGATTGGCGGCTACCAGACAATTTAATACCCATTGATTTTGGTATGCCCCGCGTCATTAAGTCTACCTTTAAGCATCTTTATACCCGATTTATCAAGGAACCAATCAGTGTTTATGGAAGGCAGTAGGGGGTGGGGAGAAATCAATTCAAAATTCAACTTGCGCTTCTAGCGCACCAAAGGTGCGACTCAAAATTCAAAATTGTACCCTTACAGGGAAGCAAGCTACGCGCAGCGTCTGTCTGCGACACGCTGCGCGAACGTAGAGAAGAAAAAGACAAGGGGAGAATAACCCATGCCCCATGCCCAATGCCCAATGCCCAATGCCCAATGCCCCATGCCCCATGCCCCATGCCCAATGTCCAATCCCCAATCCTCAATTTAATGCAAACGTCGTTACAGCAATTTCATTTATTAGCAGAGTAATCTGTAATTACCCTCCGATTGCTTAACTAAACCGCCCTATTATATTTAGTGGCGGTTTTTTTAGCTGATTAATTTGTTATACAATTTCTCGTCTGAGATTTTGATTTATTCAAAAAGTTATACGGATTTAGAATCTGGAAATTGGGATTGGGTATTTTGTTCAGATATGGGGATTTGGTAATAACTTACTACACCTCTAGGCTACCTTCTAAAACTTGTTTACTCTATCTTTATATAGATTGACAAAACGGCTGTAATATTACACAGATTGCAAAATTTAAATTCTTAAATATTTGTTTAGTGATATCACTGAATCCATTCAGCCTTATACAGTTAATGTATCTGTGTTTATTCGGTAGTTATCATTGGTTACAAAAATCATTACTACTATTTCTTCTCTGGTGTCAAATATTTTGTGTATAACTACTATATAACAATCAAAAGCACTGAATATCTATCAGTGCAATTGCGGTTTTGTGTCCTGTATCACAAATTAGCAATTCCAGTAAAATGACCTTATCAAAAGCTTTATAGAATGTTATAATCATGAAGTATCGGATAAATATGTTTTGCTAATTAATCTTTAATCAGCGAAAAAATGTAACTTATGATGCTGTCAAAGTTTGCTTTACGTATGCAACCCGTTACACCATACAAGGAAACACCTGAAAATATTAATTACAAAATAAAACATGATTTGCTTGTTTGTAACTTTGTATTAAGAATTCCATGTATAAAAAGGCTATTATGACAGTTGTATAACTGATTTAAATTGTAGAATGCTACACATTTTACAGTTTAAAAATAGCTAAAATAGCATTAATACTCTCACTCAGAGAGTAAACCTACACAGTGTTGCGAAGAACTTCAATTTTGTATGAATTCAAATAGCCAGTCTGCCAATGCCGATACATATTCCCAACGTTTGGCAGACATTGTGGGAACTGCGATCGCTCTGTTGACTCTTACCCTACCCGTATTTGTCATCGCCCACTATTCTTCAACTAATGTTCAAAATAACCAGCAACCTTTGATCCAAAATATACAAACAAATCAAGATTGATCGAGCTTTCCAGTCCCATTTCCTCATAAGGATATCTACAAAAAAGCAGAACACTGATTTTGTAGACAATCTCTGTAGATGTGGCTGTAGTTAGTCAAAAATAAGCTAAATCTGGATTGTGTGACCCAGATTTTAGTTGTCTTAAACATTGTTAGGACAGAAATCCCTCTAACAGTAATTAAGGACGGAAGATATCCATCATACCCTCTTGGAAAAAGCGTTGCGAAGTTTGCTCGTAACGCTTTTTCTATTTTTTGGCTAATTCAAGGGAATAGGTTACATCTGAAAGTTTCTTCCCCAGTGCCCTATGCCATAAAACAAATACCTTGGGAAGAGATCCATATTGCCCTAAAATTCTACACGGGGAGCGAAGCTGACAGAGTGCCCCCATGATTCACAGTTATCAGAGGAGTTTTTTGTGGACTTATCTCGTATTCCTGCCCAACCGAAACCTGGTCTAATCAACGTTCTGATTGAAATTACTGGCAAAAGTAAAAATAAATACGAATACGACAAGGAACTACAAGCTTTTGCTCTAGACCGAGTACTTTATTCCTCAGTACAATATCCTTATGACTACGGCTTTGTACCCAATACTTTGGCTGATGATGGCGATCCCCTAGATGGTATGGTCATAATTGATGAGCCGACCTTTCCCGGCTGTATTATTGCTGCGCGACCAATTGGCTTTTTGGAGATGATTGACGGTGGCGATCGCGATGAAAAAATCCTTTGTGTTCCTGACAAAGATCCGCGCTACACTCAGGTAAAATCTCTGAAAGACGTATCACCACACCGCTTAGATGAAATTGCTGAATTTTTCCGTAGTTATAAAAATTTGGAAAAAAAGGTGACTGAAATTCTCGGTTGGCAAGATGTAGACAAGGTTGCAGCTTTAGTTGAAAAATCCGTCAAAGCTTATAGAGGATAATAGAGGAGTTAAGAGTTAAGAGTTAGGAGTTAAGAGTTAAGAGTTATGAATTTTTATTCCTAACTCCTCACTCCTAACTCCTCACTTCACTTTGCTAACTTTCCCTTGTTACGGATTTTAAAATCTGCCACCAACCCTAAACCAGAATGCAGCGTACTCTCCTTTTGGCAAAAATTCATAACTGCACCCTTACAGGGGCAAATATCAACTACGTAGGTAGTATCAGTATTGATGAAATCCTTTTGGAAAAAGCTGGTATCTTACCTTATGAGCAGGTGCAAGTAGTTAATAGTGCCAACGGTCAGCGCTTTATTACTTATGCGATCCCCGCTCTAGCTCATTCAGGAATCATTGAGCTAAATGGGGGTGCGGCACGTCTAGGCATTATTGGCGATCGCTTGATTATAATGACTTACGGGCAGTTCACTCCAGAAGAGTTAAAAAGTTACTCTCCTACGGTAGTCATTGTGGACGAAAAAAACAGGCTGTTAGAAGTGCGGCGCTACGATGACCTGCTCACTAAGGTCTAATTTCAAGGAAAATGTCAAATTTTGAGTTGTCGGATTCTCAGAGCTACATAAGAGAAAAGTCATCTACCCTGCCAAGTAGCCCAGCAGGTGAGTTTATCGTGCAATTCTGGGGTGTAAGAGGTTTAATTCCTACTCCCAGTAGCAATACCAGTCGTTATGGTGGTAATACCGCTTGTGTAGAAATACATGTAGCTGGGAAACGCTTGATTTTTGATGGCGGTACAGGCTTACGCATATTGGGTAAAACTTGGCAAGAACTGCAACAGCCACTAGAAGCCCATTTATTTTTTACCAACTGCCAATCAAACCGAATTCAAGGATTTCCCTTTTTTGCTCCTGCATTTATTGGAGAAAATTGCTTCCATATTTACGGCACAGCCGCCTCAAATGGAGCCTCAATCAAACAATGTCTGTACGATCAGATGCTCCAGCCACACTTTCCTTACCCTTTACAGGTAATGCAGTCAGAATTGCAATTTTACAATCTGACCCCAGAAAGTGACGTAAAGTTAGATGATGTCACCATTACAATTGCATTAATTAATCAAACTCAGCGGTCAGTTGGCTACCGAGTTAGTTGGCAGGAGTATAGTGTTGCTTATATCACAGATTTGCACCAAAATGCCGATCAAGTGGAGCGAGAGCGGATTTTAGAGTTTATTAAAGGCGTTGACTTGCTGATTGCCAATGCCACTTATACTCCGCCGACATCTCACAACCATGATTCTGCTGATTTACTCTGGCAAGCTGCGGTAAATGCAGCTCTGAATGCTGGCGTCAAACGGCTAGCCATTTCTCATCATCACCCAGATGACCATGATGATTTTCTCGATCGGGTGCAAGTCGATATTAAATCTGCTTTTCCTCAAGCCCTATTAGCCCATGAAGGTCTAGTATTAGTTGTTGGTAAGTGATTTCACGATCGAGTTTCTAAGAGCAGTTGATAGTCTAATTCGATCGTGAGTACTCTCGATCGAGTGCTGAAAGACGCTTTGCAACTTTCCCCCGAACAGCAAGAAATGCTGCTCAAGATTCTCCAAAACCGCTACCACGAAAATCGTCGTGCAGAAATAGCGACGGATGCTCAACAAACGCTAGCTAATTTCCATACAGGTAAATTTCGGCCTCAGTCAGCCCAAGATGTTATTTCAGCATTACGCGGGGTTAGCTAAGATAGATGCTTTAATGATTACAGCAACTTTCATTACTATGCCAAACTTTGATGCTGTCATTAAATGCATAGCTGACAATGGTTTTCCCATCTAGGCTAATTGTGAAGAATTCCATCTGGGCTTAAGCTCAAGCTGTTTAAGTACTCTGAATGAGGTTCATCAAAGGTATGAAGACATGGAAACATAAACAGACTCTAGAAAAGAGTTCAGCGATAATAAATTTTTTAAATTACATATTTGGGTGGAAAAGAAGGTAGAATCGGGAAATCTACGTTATTGGGCTGCTGCCGCTAGTAAACGAGGCAAAGCCTCACAGAGGGCATTCCCAGCCAGAGGCTGGGAACGAGAGAAAGCTTTTCTAGACTGTCTAATATGCTTAAGTTGACACCAATAACAGATGTGTTCTACGAAGCATTTTGCAACTCGGCTGTGCGGACTGAAAGCTGCTCTGTCTTATTACCTCGTTGCACTTTTACCTGTAATACTTGACCAAGGCGACTGTCTTCCACAACATTCTGCAATTGTTCGGCACTGGTAATAGCTTTACCATCAATTTGCAGAATTACATCCCCGCGCCGGATACCCGCAGATGCCGCTGGAGAATTGGGAACAACTCGCATCACAAAAACACCATTGATTTCTGGTATCTGAATCGGAGAGTTGGGATCGGTGTTATTTTGCTTGGCGAGATCGGGTGTCAAAGTTAGCATTTGCACACCTAAATAGGGGTGAGCAACTTTGCCATCGCGTTGCAGTTGCGTTGCGATCGCTTTAGCTTTATCAATAGGAATGGCAAACCCAATACCCATTGCATCAGGGCGAATGGCTGTGTTAATCCCAATTACTTCACCTTGACCATTCAATAGTGGGCCGCCAGAGTTACCAGGGTTAATAGCGGCATCTGTCTGAATGAAATCCAAACGTTTGTCACTAATGCCAACTTGGGCGCTGGAACGTTTGAGGGTACTGACAATTCCCAAGGTAACAGTATTATCGAATCCCAAAGGATTACCGACTGCGATCGCCCAGTCTCCTACTTGGACATTACTGGAAGAACCCAAAGGCGCAACTGGTAAATCGTTACCAGCGTTAATTTTGACTACTGCCAAATCTGTAACTTCATCAATACCTTGAACTTTTCCTTCAAAGGTGCGACCATCTTTGAGTCGGACTGTTACTTTATCGGCCTTATCGACCACATGAGCATTAGTCATAACTAACCCGCTCTTGTCAATAATGAAACCTGAGCCTAAACCGCGTAACTGCTCAGACGGCGGCATCTGTTGGGAGAAACCGTCACCAAAAAACCGACGGAAAAAGGGGTCTTCCATAAATGGATCGACGCGGCGAGTAATTGTTCGCTCAGTATCAATGCGGACAACTGCTGAACCAACACGATTCACTGCTGCTGTCACAAAGCTACTGCTTCCGATCGCAGCACTAGCTGGTGATTGCCGTTGAGCAATTAGATTTGAAGTATCAACAGTTATTGTGGGTGCTGGTTCGGCTTGAGAGGGTAACACCTGCAATGTGCTAACCGCTAGCACAACTCCTAGCGCGATCGCTAAAACATGAGTACTTAGTTGCCGTAAAGACCGAGATATTTTGGGAAATCGCATAATCACAACCTAATTTATAAGCTTAATTGTTGCTTAGTCGTGACAAATCTATTTACAGTTATTTTTATTTCAGGTTTCGCTTGCTCTTTACCCTACAGGGGTTAGGGCATTTTGCGAACTACCTGTAATCAACTTAATAGAAAATTTAACCCAAAAGCTATTATGGACATTACCCTTTCAAGTTCGGTTTTTACCCATCAATAAAACTTTTGGATTGCGAATAACATTAGTCCGCTCTCTGTTCTAACTGTAGATTATGGAAGTCCCTAACTTTTGTATAAAATTTCATTCCGATTAACTGCACCTAGTTGGGGTAAAGAGTTAATGGCTGAGTGGGGAGTGAGGTTAACAGGAACGGTTGGAGGTAATTGTAATTGTTTAACAACACTTTGCAAGAGTTGGTCTTGTCCAGTCCGCAAACCCCAGACATTTGTCCCACGGTTGATAATCGCAAACCAAACCAAACCGCGATCGCGTGTGGGCATCACTCCCGCTAAAGCGCTCACATCCCGGAGAGTACCAGTTTTGATCACAGTCGCCAGGGGAATATGTCTAGTGTGTAGTGTCCCCCGGTGGTCGAATCCAGACATCGGGAATAAGTCAGCTAGATTCAGTTGATGGGCAGATGCTTCAGCTTGAATAGCCATAAACATGGCACACACAGCCCTGGGGGAAATGCGATTTTCCGGCCCCAATCCAGAACCATTGATTAACTGGATTTCCGCTTGTGGCACTCTCGCTAGATTAGCAGCAGTTGATTGGACTACAGGCGCTCCCCCTACTGAATCTGCCAGCATCTCTGCCATATCGTTGTTACTATAAACGTTCATTTCCTTGAGTAATTGCTTCAAAGGCAATGAGCGATGACGCAGTAACAAAGTTTGTTGAGGGTTTGGTTGCGCCTCAACTTTCACTGCACCCGCAATCACAACTTGAGGCTTGGGTGTTCCCTTGGGCATGATTGAGTGGGTGTAAATCGCAGGGCGTCCCCAAGTGGCCCGATTTAGCGTTTGCTTGAGCATCAGACCGGCTAGCATTGGCTGACGTTGAAAATTCATGGCAAAACTGCCAGTAATAATCAAATTTCCTTTTACTTGCTTGATGCCCATTTGATTGAGAGTATTACCAAGAGCGATCGCTTCTTCCCAAACAAACAAAGGATCGCCACGGCCTGTAACCACCAAATCGCCCTGCACAACTCCATTTACCACTGGGCCAGTGACACTCACCAAAGTATCAAATTGGTAATCTGGCCCCCAAGTTTTCAAAGCAACTAGTGAAGTGGCAATTTTGGTTAAAGAAGCAGCCGGCAGCGGTGTCGTACCTTGGTGATTTGCCATCAGCATTGGTCCCGACTGCATCCAAATTCCCTGACTCTCAGCCAGATTTTGCGCCACCACTTTTGATGTAATGAGCTTTTTCAAATATTCCTGCACTGTAGTCGCCCCAGTTGGATTTGGATCGGGGGCAAGAACAAAGCCAGGGCTACTTTGCCAAGTTAGTGCATCTAAGGCATCTAGAGGTTTGATTTGTACTCCAGCCATTTCCAGCCAAAGCGACACCAAACCTGAACCCAATAATTCCAGCATTTTTTATTCCTCTGTTAGGATCTCAAGCGTTGTTTACTGTGCTAATATACAAGCTTTTTTACAAAAATCAGTATTGAGTCATAATAACTGGTGTTTTTCTCATCTGTAAGTAGGGTGAATAATATTGTTTTCGCGCTAAAGACACGATAAATCGCCGCCTCTATAATAATCAGCCTTTTGTCTTGACAGCGATTCATCGCATCTCTTGCCTTAACCTACGCGCAGGGTGTCGCAGCCTGATAATAAAAGGCTTTATGCTGTGCGATCGCTCTTGGTAATTCCATAACCTTGAAACAAGGAAAGGGAAAGTATTCAAAATTCTCTCCCTTTTTTCCCTTAATACACTAATCAGCATTCAAGTTGCATAATCAGGGCGGACATCTTATCCGCCCTACAAGATAGTGAGAAAATTTTAATATGCAAATTAGATGTGTTTTAGCTTACCTACTTTCTTTCTGGATGCGCTGCATCCTCTGGTGAAGGAGTACCCATCCGGTTAATTGTGGCAATCATCTGATACAAACGTCCCAAATCGCGTTGATTGAAGTATAAAATGAGGCGAGGTAATCCAACAGTTTCATCTTGTGCTTCTTGAGGTAATGCCTGACTTTTTTCAATTCTTCCTTGAATAATAATGTCGCTGAAATCAGCATTAAGTTGTTCTAAAAGAGCGTCTGATATATCTGTCTTCAGGCGGATGACTAACTTATTGCTTACATAGCGGCTGGAATGATAAACCTGGTAAAAACGGGTGATAGCGTCACAAGCCACATCCAGGTTATCTGTCACCGTGTAAAGGTTGGGGTCTTCAGGATTGACAAGACCGTTTTGCACTAATTGCTTATCAATATATTCGCTCCAAGAGCGCCAGTAATCACCACCAGGGCGATCGATTAAAACTAAAGGTACTGGCCCAAATTTACCAGTTTGGCTTAATGTCATACATTCAAAGGCTTCATCTTGAGTGCCAAAGCCTCCCGGAAACAAGGCTACAGCATCACTTTCTTTGAGGAGAAACAGCTTGCGGGTAAAGAAATATTTGAAGTTAATTAGCTTGGGATCGCCCTCTATAAAAGGGTTTGCTTGTTGTTCAAAGGGTAACTGAATGTTTAATCCAAAGGAATTTTCTCGTCCAGCACCTTCATGACCCGCCTGCATGATTCCACCACCACCGCCAGTCATCACCATAAATCCTAATTGAGAAACAGCGCGAGCAAACTCAAGGGCCATTTGGTATTCTGGCCTATCTGGCGCTAGACGAGCAGAACCAAAGATGGTGACTTTGCGAACGTGTCGGTAATCATAGAAAAGCTGGAAACCGCGCTCCATATCTGCTAATGCAGCGGATAATATTTTCCAATCGAGACGCTCAATTTCAGTATCAGCTAGACGAACAATAGTAGTAAGTGCTTGCTGAATAAATTGCCGATTTTTTAATGTCGGTAAACGAACGATCAATTCAGCGATATCCGCCTGTAAAGACTCTAATATGTCAAACGACGCAGATGAGGTCATGAGAACTGCTGCAACAATGGCACTATATTTTACGTGAACTACTCACACTCTAGCAAGCGAGAATAGCCTTCTGATGTGCAATTAGCAAATTTATAACTGGTTTTGAAGCTAGGAAATTCTAAAAATCTTTTTGATAAGGCTTGTTGCAATATTTCAACTGTTGGACACCATAACAAGTTCTCTTAGTAGATAGATTGACATAATTTACCTACTAAGGATAATTGCGATCGCAATACATAGCAGATTTCAAGGAAGGTGAGGTACACAACGATTTGTCTGACCCAGGTATAAAGCTTGTTTTACTCCTGAATTCTGTATTCTGCGGTATATCGGAGTTTGTGTAAAATGATATAACTTACATCTATAGCGTATATCAAAAGAAAATTTTGTATCTTATTGCCAGATTTTTTGGGAATTAATGTCCATAATAAAAGCACTCTAACCCTAATCTAAAAAAGTAAAAAAGCTCTTTAGATCGCAATACCGTTCAGTTCAACCTAAAATCCTTGGTAGAGACACGAAATGGGACTAGGCTTCTCTACAAGACGCTGCGCGATCGCCCCACTATGCTAATGTCCCGCTGGCTAACGTGTCTTTACAGGTCAAAATCAGTACCAAAAATCCTTAACCCAAGCTTATTTCTCTAAAGGATGTTTGATCGCAAATTATATCAATTACGCTTAGACACATTAATTCATAATGTGAGTTATTTATATAGTGCCTAAATCTTATAGAATATTTTCGCAAATCTAAGTAGGAAGATAGATGGAAGTTTCTGGACGCATCAATTACCCACTGAATCCTCCTCCCCCTCTTGAAGATTTTCCCGTCCTTCAAACTGAAAAATATACCCTACGGCTGGCTTCAACTGAAGAAGAATTAGAATCAATTTTTCGGTTGCGCTTTGAAGTTTTTAATCTTGAACTAGGCTTGGGGTTTTCTGCTTCTAATTTTACCCAGATGGATATAGATAAGTTTGATGCGGTTTGCCATCATTTAATCCTAATCTCCAAACATACGGGTAAAACGATTGGAACTTATCGGATGCAGACCTATATAATGGCTTCTCAAAGACTAGGCTTTGATGCTACCGATATATTTAATCTTAATGGAATTCCCAATTCTGTGCTTCAGGTATCAGTGGAAGTTGGGCGTGTATGTATAGCTAAAGAATATCGCAATAGTCAGGCACTTTTACTACTCTGGGAAGGGCTGGCAAATTATCTCATCTGGAGTAAAAACCAATATTTCTTTGGCTGTGCATCATTACTAACACAATGTCCTGGGCAAGCTACTTGCGCTTATGATTATTTTCGGCAGAATAACTTGATGCATCCAAGTATTTTGGTTTACCCAAATTCACAATTTTGTTTAGAATTGACTCAAAATTATCCAGGTTCATCTAATATTGAAATTCCTAAAATTTTGCAGGCTTACTTGAATATTGGAGCTAAAATATGCAGCCTTCCTGCTATTGACCGACACTTTAAAACTATTGATTTTTTAACTATATCTAATATTGCAGACTTTGGCAGATGGCGTTATCCAAACCTTCTCAAAAAACCCTTACCACAAATATAGCTAGATTTAGTGTATTTTATACTTTATTGACATCTCGGTTTCAAAACAAAATCCAGTTTTGCGGGATTTGATACAACCTTGCCCATTTCTTTTTGTAGTTAATAAAGGAGAGGTGTTGATTGCCAATCTTTCCAATCAAATTAAAGTCCAGTTAGCGATGTTTAACAAATAGGCTTTGCTTGAAGTCTTCGCTATGTCTACGATGGGCGTAGCTGCGACACCTCATCCAGTCCACTTAATTTAGATAATTTGAGAAAACTTTTTAGGAAACCCACTTATGCGCCATCTCAAATTTGCTCCGAGTTGGTTGCGATTTTTAACTATCTTCTTATTGACGATGGGTATATTATTTCGCTTTTCTAATCTTGATGGTAAAGTTTTTTGGCACGATGAAATTTATGCCTCATTGCGAATTTCTGGTTACACAATTAATGAAGCTAAACAGCAACTTTTTAATAATCGTGTGATTGGTAAAGAAAGTTTTGCTCAGTTTCAAGGTGCAAATCCAGAAAAAAGCTTAAATGACACAATTATGTCTTTAGCAAAACAAGATCCTCAACATCCGCCATTGTATTACATAATAGCTAGATTGTGGATGGAAATCTTTGGTAATTCGGTGACGGCTATTAGAAGTTTATCAGCCTGCATTAGTTTGCTGGTGTTCCCTTGTGTTTATTGGCTATGTCGAGAATTATTTAATGTGCCATTATCGGTTCCTGGTGTTGCGATCGCATTCATGGCTATCTCTCCAATTCATCTAGTATACGCCCAAGAAGCACAAGAATATATTCTTTGGTTAGTCACCATTTTACTATCTAGTGCGTCTCTGCTGCGAGCCATAAGGCTAGAAGATGAGCTAGCAGAAGAACGACAAAAACCAGATTTATTCGCTATTTGGAGCCTTTATGCAGTTACTTTAGCGATTAGTCTTTATACATTTCTTTGGAGTGCATTTGTAGCAGTTGCTCACGGAATTTATGTAATTACCGCTGCCAAATTTCAGTTTAATGAAACTGTTAGAACTTATCTGATAGCATCACTGGTAGCTTTTTTAGCTTTCATGCCTTGGATAACAGTTGTGATTGGTGAATTTTTTCAATTTTTGATTTCAGCAGATAAAACAACGATCCAGTCAGAATTGATACCTATATTTTCATTTTTGCTAATGCAGTTAAGCCGGATTTTTTTTGATATAGACCTTAGTTCCGAAAATTCTCTAGGCTATGTAATTGCACTAGCTTTTTTAACTTTAGTAGCATATTCAATTTATTTTATTTGTCGAGCAACTAACTATAAAGTCTGGTCTTTTATCATCACATTAATTGTAGTACCAGCATTACCCCTAATACTGCCAAATTTAATTGCTGGGAGTATACGAGCGTCTATCGAACCATATTTAATACCATCTTATTTAGGAATCCAAATAGCTGTTGCTTATCTATTAGCTACACAACTATATAATGAGAGCGGGGCACGTCGGAGCTTTTGGTACATAATCATGGCATTAGTGATTATTTGTGGTTTAATTTCTTCTAAGGTAAGTTTTCAGGCAGAAACTTGGTGGAATAAGGGTATAAATTATAGCAGCCCACAAGTTGCCCAAATCATCAATCAGAGTAATCGTCCACTTTTGATCGGTGATGCTTTGGGTAATAATTATGGTAATATCTTTTCTTTAAGCTATCTTTTGGAACCAAAAGTACGATTTCTGTTGGTAAATCAAAAAATTCCTAAAATTCCTGATGGGTTTACTGATGTGTTTTTACTTAATCCTTCAGACACTTGGGGCAAAACAATAGAAAAAAAGTATAAATTAAAGACAGATATTGTTTATAGCGATCGCTATTATTCGATTTGGAAATTGGCTAAAGCTCGTAATGTGCGCCGACGTAATATCTCATCTAATAATAAATTATCTGCTAATTTATAGCGTGCTATAGCTGTTACCAGATGCTTTAATGACAGCGATTAAACATGATGTAGTTGTTTCATTAAGATACATAATTTTTGTAAAACTTATTGTGAAATTTAGTTATGCAGCATCTCCAACTTGCTCCGAATAGATTGCGATTTCTCATTGTAGTTTTGTTAATGGTGGGTATATTTTTTCGTTTTTTTAACCTTGACCGCAAAGTTTACTGGCACGATGAGACTTTCACTTCATTACGAATTTCTGGTTATATGTCAAATGAAGTTAAGCAGCAAATATTTAATGGTCGCATAATTAATAAGGAAAGTTTTGCCAAATTCCAAAGTCCCAATATGGAGAAAGGCTTACGTGACACAATTATATCTTTGGAAGTAGACGATCCACAGCATCCACCACTGTATTATATACTCGCTCGGCTTTGGGTAGGAATCTTTGGTAATTCGGTGACAGCAATCAGAAGTTTATCTGCGTTTATCAGCTTGTTGATTTTTCCGAGTATTTATTGGCTATGTCGAGAATTATTTAAACCATCGGTATGGGTATCTGAGGTTGCGATCGCACTCATAGCAATCTCCCCTATTCACTTAGTATACGCCCAAGAAGCACGAGAATATATTCTCTGGATAGTGACTATATTGCTATGTAACGCTTCATTACTACGAGCATTACGATTGGAATCACAACATGGAGTACTACGTATACTAAATTGGGGAATATATGCAGTCACTTTGGTGCTTAGTCTTTATACATTTTTGTTCAGTGGATTTGTTGTAGTCGCTCATGGAATTTATGTAATTGCCACTGCAAAATTTAGGTTTACTAGAACAGTAAAAGCTTATCTATTAGCATCTTTTGCAGGGTTTTTAGCTTTTACACCTTGGATACAGGTTGTGATAGTTAACTTGTTGCAATTAAAAAGTTCAACAGCTTGGACAAAAAGACATTTACCCTTAGATGCTTTGATTAAATCTTGGCTTTTACAGTTAAATAGGATTTTTCTGGATTTAGATTTAGGCTTTGAAAATCCCTTTACCTATGTAATTACGCCATTTTTTTTAGTTCTTGTTGGATATTCTATTTATTTTATTTATCGAAAAACTAACTATAAAATTTGGTTGTTTATTGTCACGCTAATTCTGATTCCTGCATTACCTTTAATGCTACCAGACTTACTTTTTGGGGGTATACGCTCACTTGCAGAACGTTATTTATTGGTTTCTTATTTAGGAATTCAACTAGCTGTTACTTATTTACTAGCTATGCAGCTATATAATAAGAGTATTGTACGCCGAAGAATCTGGCAAACAATCATGGGACTAGTGATTATTTGTGGACTAGTTTCTTATGGAGTGAGTTCTCAGGCCGAAACTTGGTGGAGTAAGGTTATTAGCTATGGTAATCCACAAGTTGCAAAAATTATAAATCAGGCAACTCATCCACTTTTAATTAGCAATGATTCTGGTATTAATTATGGAAATGTCTTTTCTCTCAGCTATCTTTTACAGCCAAAAGTGCAGTTCCAATTAGTAAGAAATCTTTCTATCCCTAATATTCCTGATGAGTTTACTGATATTTTTTTACTAAATCCTTCAGATACCTGGCGTAAGCAAATAGAAACAAATTATAATTATAAAACTTTTGTAGTATACGGTGACAAAAATTACTTGCTTTGGAAAATAGAAAATCCACGTAGGTAGCGATGTATTTTTTGAAAAAATTAGGACTTAACCAAAACTAGACACTGTAGTTATGGGCAATTCATATAAATGAATTCGCCTCAGATAGAGAAGGAACTTAATTGTTTTTCAATTATTATTTGTATAATTTTATATTAAAAAATATTTCCATATATTCAAAATTATATGGAAATATTTGCTAAAGTCATTATCTTTTATAAGATATTTAAATAGTTTCTTGATTAAAATCAGCTAAAAACAACAAAAATAAATATTAAACAAATTCTCATCTGAAATTAATTTAAGTAATGGTACGATGCTTTAAATTATCCTTTGTGATGAATTCAATGATTCATTGAAAGGTGTTCTATGCAAATAACAGATTTTCTTAGTCTTTTACATCCTGCGATCGCAATTATATTCGTCTTTCCACTTATTGGTACAGTAGTTAATTTTGCTTGGCAAACACGCCAACGCAGATTGCAAATTTTAGCAGGTAGTAAGAGTAAAATTCCTCCAGTGGTGGGTGCAGAACATAAGCAGTTAGGTGAAAGGCTCACAAGTGCAGTTGTTGGATTAACTTTAATCGGATTAAGCTACCCTATTGGTAAAAATATTATCAAAAATCAATTGTGGAATCAAACACCTTTCCAAGTTATTTTTATACTGCTAATATTTGCTGCCACCATCGCCTCATTAGTATTTCTTTATCGGGCAAAACAGCGGGTGTGGCGGGCAGTTTTTGCAACTTTGACTGGTGCAGGTTTAGTAATTATCGGCTGTCAAGATGGAGTCTATCGCCGCACCAATGAGTGGTATTGGTCACATTATTATATTGGCATTACCGCAGCACTGCTAATGATTTTTTCATTAGCAATTGTTCAAGATATTTATCAAGATAAGTCCAATCGCTGGCGTCTTGTCCATACGATTTTAAATTGCATTGCTTTGTTGCTATTTATTGGACAAGGTATGACAGGAACGCGAGACTTGTTAGAAATTCCTCTGAATTGGCAAGAACCCTATATTTATCAGTGTGATTTTGTTAATAAAACTTGTCCAACACCAAATTCCCAAGCACCAAAATAAGCAGGGGAGCAGGGGAGACAAGGGGACAAGGGGACGGAATTATTGAACAAGCCTCTTCCTTGTCTACCTTGTCTCTTCTCCATACCCAATGCCCAATGCCCAATGCCCAATTATAATAATTTATTTGTCTAATCATTGTAGTGGTAAAGTGACAATTACTGTTGTACCAACACCCTGCTCACTTTCTAATTGAATATGACCACCATGTAACTCCACACATTTTTTAACTATAGTGAGTCCCAATCCTGTTCCTTGAATTACACCCACATTGCTGGCGCGATAGAAGGTTTGAAATAGATGAGTTTGATCTTTGAGAGGAATTCCCATTCCCCGATCTTTGATTTGGAAAATTGCGAGGCGATCTTTGCAAATCAAATCAAACCAAATAGTATCACTTTCAGGAGAATATTTAATGGCATTGGAAATCAAATTAGTTAAGGTACAATTTAGTAGGTCTTCATCAATTTGGGCTTGGGTCGATTCACCTTGACAAGTAAAGATAATGCTGTGCTTAGTACCTGCATTGAGTTGAAGAATATCTGTGAGTTCGCTACAGAAATTTTCTAAATTTAACAGCGTAGGCTTGTATTCGAGTTTAGCTGCTTCCGTTTTACTCAAGAACAATATCTCATCTAAAAGATTAAGCATCTGGTTGATAGCATTTTGTATTCGATCGAAATATTTAGTTCTGCGGATATCAGTTAGTTTATTGCTGTTGTATTGAAGGATATCTACAGCCGTCTGAATCGTAGTCATAGGGGTGCGGAACTCGTGAGAAACCATTGCTACAAAGTTTGACTTTAACTCGTTGAGTTCCTGTTCTTTTGCCAGCGCTTGACGGGTGCGTTCTTCACTCTCGCGTAGTTGGTTGAGAATTTCGCTTCTTTCAATGGCATAGCGAATGGCACGCACTAACCATTGTATAGTGATTTTATCTTTAACTAGATAGTCTTGCGCTCCTTCTGCTAATGCTTGCAGTGCTAAATCTTCATCATCAACACCTGTTAATACCACAACTGGGATATCAGGTACTGCTGCCATAAATTCTTTCAACGTGTCCAGTCCAATGGAGTCTGGAAGGCTGAGGTCTAACAAAACTAGGTCGAATCTGCGTTGCTTTCGACTCTCTATCTGAGAATTATCTATGTTAGACGTAGAATTTACTCTGCTAGCTTCTATCGCCTCAGATAACTGTTCAACATGTAACATCTGCCATTGTTCTTGATCTGAATTTAAAAATATCCGGCGTAGGAGATAAGCATCACTTGCACTATCTTCTACTAATAGAATGTGAATTGTGAGCTTTTCCATAATACAGGGTTATATCAATTTGTTAGATAATCACCTGATTTCCTATTTTTTAGATAGGGCTAGAATTCATGTGCTTATTAGAAGGTTAATAAGCGGTTATTAGATATATATTTAAAGATACCTTAATTTGCGTTGAAGGTAAAATAAAATACTGTTCCTACGTCCGGCCCAGTTTCGACTCAGCCCAGATGCGATCGCCATATCGCTCAACGATTTTTTTGTAGATAGCTAGACCAATGCCAGTACCAGAAAATTCTCGACGAGTATGAAGACGGGGAAAACCTCAAAAATTGCTCAAGATATTGAGACCATTATCCTGAGCGATCGCTAGATGTAAATTACTAAGAGCTAGCTAGGGGCAGTATTCCAGTCAACGAAAACAAATTCATGATTGCAAGTACCCACACGAGAATAAACATAGCTGCGGTAAGCTACGCTAACGCCCCAACGTAGAGACAATCCAATTTTTGACACAAAAACAAGTGGAGATGTAGTGTAACACCACATTTCCACTCTAAATTTAGTGTATTAGGGTTACAACAAAAGACCCCACGAGCTGATTAAAACTTGGGAAAGTTCAAATTAATTAACGTGACTCAGTTCCTTGATTGGGGCTACCTGCTACACCGTCGTTTTCTGGAGCTTCTGGAGTAGCAGTTGATTTAGCATCACTGCCTTGCGCATCACCAGTTTTACGGGTACTTTCGTCAGTAGGGGTTTCGCCGTCAGCAGAAGCAGTAGACGCAGGTTGTTCATTATTAGATTTTTGTTGTTCAGCCATGATTACATCCCTTATTATTTATCTTTGAGATTATCTTAAAAAATTAGGAGTATGAATGCATCTATCCAGATATAGTTATGGCTGATTTTTACCTCTATCGGAAGTATTGTTTAGTATTACTCATGTATGCTGAAAAAATCCAGAAATGTAGAGTTATTTAACCTTACAACCCTTCTTATGGCTAAGGTAGAACCTGGAACGGGTTTTATGTCTAAGATGTTTTTGAAATTGCTTTATTGATAATTGTCAGTAAATGGCAAGCGATCTGAGTCTAGCTAGGCGAATAATATGGTGTGATGATGGTGATACAAACTATCAAAGTCTAATTAATGAACCAGAACAATCTATCGTTACCATCTGGATGTATCCTTCGCAAGGCAACCTCTGGGGATCAGTGGTCGATTCGATTGCTGGTATTTTCAGCCAAACTCGATCCAACCCAATTAAATTGGCAGCAATTTTGGGTAGTTGAATACAATGAGAATCTGATAGCTTGCGGACAGCTGCGTAACTTTTCAGGGGCACAAGAACTTGGTAGCTTGGTCGTTGCATCAGCTTGGAGAGGTCGCGGTTTGGGTAGTTTGCTAACGCAGCATTTGATTAATACAGCAGTGCAACCACTTTATCTGGAATGCTTAGGTCAACGGCTGGTGCAGTTTTACAGTCGCTTTGACTTTGTGCCAATATCTTTTGAAGACTTGCCACAATTTCCCAAGACAATAGGCTTATCTACGCTCAAGGAGAAATTTAGATTCTCGCAGTTAGCTAAAAGGCTGCTCAAAGTTCCTGTGCTATTTATGGAATATCGAGGTCAGACTAATTCGTAATTCGTAATTCGTAATTCGTAATTTAAGAGATGCAGAACAAGGCTTGATACAAGATGTTTCTAGTCCTTTACTCTCCCCATTTCCTATATCAACTTAGAGGTTTAGCAAAAATCGTTAGTAAGACAGGCCCTAGTAAATAATGGTGATTCAAACACAATAACCCAGCAGAGGAGCCAAGAAGTTGACGTTGATTAGGGCTGTAGAGTCTAATTCCACGGGGAGAGATTGGCAATAATTGAGGTTCTGTCTCTTTTTTGGAAGTAATGTCAACCAAATAAAAGCGTCCACCGGGAGAAAGTACCCGTGCTATCTCACTAATCACCTGTTTTGGTTCCAAATAGTGCAAGAAGCTGATAGTACTGAAAACGGCATCAAATTGACCATCAGCAAAGGGAAGAGACTCAGCTTTGCCCTCAATATAAATTAAGCGTGGACGATGGCGGTTGTTCTGTCTTGCTACCCGCAACATATTAGCAGATAAATCCAATCCGGTAGCTTGGAGATTGGGAAACTGAGTAGCAAGGCGCTCAAGCAAGCGTCCAGTACCACAGCCGATATCAAGTACATTTGCTAGCTCTGGTAAATCGACGTACTCCAGCAACCGTTGGTGAATGGCTCGATAAAACACTGAAGGAAAGAACCAATCGTAACTTGATGCCCATAGGTCAAAAAGTAGCTTTTTATTATTGAAAAAGTCATCAGTCATTAGTTTTCGCAGCTTTCTTAAAACTTGATGCTTTTTAAGAGTAAGTTTAGCTGCGCCTCCAAGAATTTGGTTAACAACACAAATTAACTATAGCGGTTCAGAATTAGTTGTAATATCGGGCTTTTGTTGGCTTACTTACACGAAGCTAAAGACGGGCTAATATCTAGGTTCAATGCCAGATAAAATTAATGTTTCTACCAACTTGCGATCGAGGGGTTGAGAGAAAAAATATCCCTGTGCATATTTGCATTTCATCACTTGAAGTTGTGCCAGTTGCTCTAGTGTTTCTACGCCCTCTGCTATGACATCTATATTTAGACTTTGTGCTAGAGCGACGATCGCTTGAACAATCTCTAAGTTTTCTCCATTAGCACCAATCTTAGCAATAAAGGAACGATCGATCTTCAAGGCATTACTGGGAAAGCGATGCAGATAACTCAAGGATGAATAGCCGATGCCAAAATCATCTAAGTGTAATTGGATATTCATCTGTTGCAGTTGCAAGAGCATAAAAGTTGCTAATTGCATATTCTCCATAAGTACGCTTTCGGTAATCTCCAGCTTTAAACTGCCAACTTCTAAACCAGTCTCTTGGATAATTTGGTTAATTTTCTCAATCAGCCCAGGTTGTGAAAACTGCTTAGTGGAAAGATTTACACTGATTGTTAAAGGTGGGTCAGTAGGAAATTGTAGTTGCCAAGCACGCATCTGCCGACAAGCCTCGCCTAGTATCCAATAACCAATAGGGATAATCAGCCCAGTTTCTTCTGCCAGAGGAATAAAGCTGTCTGGAGATATTAATCCGTGTTGCGGGTGCTGCCAGCGAACCAGAGCCTCGAAGCCAATAATTTTGTAAGTTTCTAATAAAATAATTGGTTGGTAGTAAACCTGAAACTCCTGGCGTTCAACTGCCCGTCGTAGATCCATCTCTAACTCTAATAGCTGGGTTACTTGGGTGTACATAGTTGAGTCAAATATCTCATGGCGTGCCTTACCCAATGCTTTAGCGCGATACATTGCAATGTCAGCATCGCGCAAGAGTTCCTCCGGTCGGTTGTAACTACCCTTGCTCAGGGCGATGCCAATACTGACGGTGGTAAATACCTCGTACCCACTGAGTTGGAACGCAGATGTCAGAACTTCGTGTATCCGCTCCACTACGCTTGTTACGTCATTGGCATTTTGGAGATCGTCAAGCAAAATTGTAAACTCATCTCCCCCTAGACGGGCAACTGTGTCTCCAGCCCGCAGGCAATTTTCTAATCTACGAGCAAGGGCAGTTAGTAGTTGATCTCCAATTGTATGACCGAGACTATCGTTGACAACTTTGAAGCGATCTAAATCTAGAAAGAGAACAGCGAATCTATAATCTGTACGTCGTTTTGTCAGCATGAGCGCCCGTTCTAGCCGTTCCATAAATAAGGCACGGTTTGGCAGTTTGGTTAGTATATCGTGAAAGGCATCATGAATTAATTGCGCCTCTGCCAGTTTTAGAGCAGTAATGTTGCGAGAAATACTTAAAACAAAATATACTGAACCATCGCTAGCCAATTCAGGCACAAGACGGGTATGGTAATGTCTTGTTTGCTGGGCGATCGCTAAACTGCATTCAAACTCCGTTTCTTTTTTCGTTTGGAAAACTTGCCTAAGCTTGCGATCGCATATCCAGCAAAATTCTTCTGGTAGATTTAACTCTGCATTTGTTTTGCCGATAAATGTCTCGGCTGATATTCCTGTAATGTTTTCAATAACTGGATTAACGTAAACATAGCGCAATTGAGGGTTAAATCTGGAAATAATATCGGGCGCATTTTCAACTAGTGCTTTGAATTCTTGCTGGCGACGCGCTAGTGCCTCTAGAATTTGGTTGCGTTCGGTGATATCCTGAAAGACCAAAACTGCACCCGTGATATTACCGTTATCATCTTTAATCGCTGCAACACTATCATCAATTGGTATTTCTGTACCGTTTTTAGCGATAAGTATCCTCTGTTCTGGTAGATCGATAGTAACGCCAGACTGAAGGACTTGCGTTACAGGACTTTCAATTATTATACGAGTTTTTTTAGGAGCAATATTGAATACTTCTGCTGCTTCTTTACCAAACGCATCTGAATAATTCCAACCCGTCAATACCTCCGCAATTGGATTCATAAAAGTCACAGTTCCAGATTCGTCGCTAGTAATCACAGCATCTCCAATACTTTTAAGTACAGTAGTCAGCCATTGTTCATTCTGTTTTAATTTTTTTTCCGTCCGATGTTTAGAAAGAGTAATTTCAATCGTAAACTTTAATTCTTTTTCTTTGAAGGGCTTGAGAATGTAGCCAAACGGCTCTGTTACCTTGGCTCGATTCAATGTTGATTCATCTGCATTAGCAGTTAGATATATAACTGGAATATTAAAAATATTATGAATTATCTGAGCGGCCTCCACACCGTCCATATTTCCTTTGAGATGAATATCCATTAAAACTAAATCTAGAGAATCATCTGCTGCTTTCTTAATTGCTTCTTCTCCAGAATCGGCAAGCCCCATAACAGTGTATCCAAATTTCCTTAGTCGATTTTGTATATCCATTGCCACAATGAATTCATCTTCAACAACTAATATATTTACTGGGTTCATGTTTTTATTGAAATTAGAAATTTATAAATTTTTAGTCGAAAATATAATTTTATACTTTACTCCGTTATTGCTGCTAAAATGTATATTGCCTTTTAGCTGATGTGTTAGACCTTTTACTAATCGCAGACCTAATGATTCTGTATTGTCAAAGTCAAAATCTTGGGCAAAACCGACACCATTATCACTGATGCCAAGTGTATATAAGTTTACTTTATCGAAGCAAAAGTCAATAGAAATTTCTCCCCCCTCTGTTTGGGGAAAGGCATATTTTAGGGAATTTGAAATAAGTTCATTGATAATTAAGCCGCAAGGAATAGCTGCATCAATGGCTAGAAAAACCTCCTCAACATTCATTTTCAAAGTAATATCGCTGGAATTAACGTTGTATGAATAAAATAAATTAGTTACTAAATCTTGTATATAGTCGGCAAAATTAATCCTTGCCAAGTCTTGAGATTGATATAGTTTCTCGTGGATCAGAGCCATTGATTCAATCCGGTTCTGGCTATCTTTGAATACCTCAAGAGCTTGATTGTCCTTGAGATACTCTGCTTGCAGGTTGAGCAGACTAGAAATAATCTGCAAATTATTTTTTACCCGGTGATGAATTTCTTTCAATAGCACCTCTTTTTCTTGAAGCGATGCTTTAATCTGCTCCGATGCTTGTTTACGCTCCCGCCTCACCAGTGCCTCACGCAACTCGCGGGCAACAGCAGGGGTTAGTCGCGCGAGATTGCCTTTGATAATGTAGTCATGGGCACCAGCTTTCATGGCGGCGACTGCCGTATCTTCACCAATCGTGCCTGAGACAATAATGAATGGCAAGTCAAGTCCACTTTCCTTAACCTGCTTCAATGCAGCCGGGGCGCTAAAGGTGGGCATAGAATAATCGCAGATCACGATATCCCATATTTGCTCTGCGATCGCAGCTTTCATGGCTGTGGGTGTATCAATCCG
This sequence comes from Nostoc sp. DedQUE04, assembly GCF_034530995.1. Lineage (NCBI taxonomy): Bacteria > Bacillati > Cyanobacteriota > Cyanophyceae > Nostocales > Nostocaceae > Nostoc > Nostoc sp. DedQUE04. The sequence goes on from NZ_JAVRCA010000021.1 coordinate 108,666, forward strand.
TTCAAAGGTTACTTCGTAGCCACCACGTTGTAGTTCGCGCAGCAGCAACAAAGCGTCGTCTTCTGAATCCTCAACAAGTAATACGCGCAGTGGTACACTCATGTAATTCGTAATTCGTAATTCGTAATTCGTAATTAAGAAAGTCAGCCTTGCATCTATAACCCCTGCCTTCTTTGGTAAGCTATATTCTTGGTGGTGATTCGTTTAAGACAAACCAGTACAATCCTAGTTGTCGCACTGCTTCACTGAATTGGGAAAAGTCTACTGGTTTGCGAACATAGCTGTTGGCTCCCAAGCTGTAACCATTGATTAAGTCTTGCTCCTCTTTGGAGGAGGTGAGAATGACGACGGGAAGGATTTTTGTCCTGTCATCGGTTCGCAGGTGTCGTAAAACTTCCAGACCATCCATTTTAGGCAGTTTCAAATCCAAGAGGATGATATGGGGCATAACGTTCATGTCGCGATCGGCGTATACACCTTTACCAAAGAGATAATCTAGAGCTTGCACCCCATCCCGTGCTACTACTACCTCGTTCATAATATTGTTTTTCTTGAGTGCCCGTAGGGTGAGCGCTTCATCGTCAGGATTGTCTTCTACAAGTAAAATCATGTTGTATTCCTCTAGTTAAAGGGTGAAGTAAAATGTTGCGCCTTGCTCCACTACGCTTTCTGCCCAGACACGGCCACCATGACGGTGAACAATGCGCTGCACAGTAGCTAATCCGATGCCAGTGCCTTCAAACTCAGTCATGGCGTGTAGGCGCTGAAAAGCACCGAAGAGTTTCTCAACATAGGCCATATCGAAGCCTGTGCCATCATCACTGACAAAATATACATGGGTGTTATTTTGCTGTAAAAGCCCAAATTCTATTCGGGCTTTTTGATGTTTACCTGTAAACTTCCACGCATTACCCAGTAGGTTTTCTAGCACGATCCGTAACAGATGAGCATCACCATTAGCAACCAATCCCGGCGTAATGATAAACTCTACTTGGCGTTCTGGTTGGGTTTTGTGCAACTCTGTAGCGATCGCCTCCACCAATGCGCTCAGATCGACCTTTTCGTAACGCATCTCACTACGCGTTAATCGTGACAGATTCAGTAAATCGTCAATCAGTTGGGCCATTCGCTGGGTGGCTGCACGCACTCGCTGAAGGTAGTTTTGACCTAATGCGTCCAGCTTGTCAGCATAATCTTCTAGGAGTGCTTGACTAAAGCCATCGATGCTCCGCAAGGGGGCCCGCAGATCGTGAGACACAGAATAACTAAATGCTTCCATCTCTTTGTTAGTGGCTTCGAGTTGTGCTGTGCGTTCTGCAACTCGCTGCTCAAGCTGGACGTTCAGACGCAGAATCTCTGACTCCGCCTTTTTGCGCTCATTAATTTCAGTTTGCAATTCTTCGTTAGTGTTTCTAAGTTCGGCAGTCTGTTTGTTAACCTCTATTTCTAACTGATCGCGAGCCTTTTGCAGAGAATTTTCCATCCGTTTGCGTTTAACGAGTTCCTGATTGGTGATTGTAGCTGCGAAACCGACGATAAGAGAAGCGATAATGCTGCCAAAAATAGTCAGCAAAGTTGTTTGATGAGCGCTGGCGTTCGCTTTTATCGATCGCTGTTTCAACAACTGATTCTCTTCGTTCTCCATAGCTGTAGTCAGCATTCGGATGTCCTCCATAATTTGCTGACCCCGATCTGTTTGAACTATTTGCAGCGCAGACTCTAAATTTTTGCTTCTCGCGTCGATCGTCTGTTCAATCAAAACCAGTTTTTTGGTTATCAGGGGTTCAAGGCGATCGAGCCGCTGCTGTTGATTCGGGTTATCCACAGTCAATTGGCGCAGAGTCTTAAGTTTCTGAGCAATCTCGCCAGTTGCACTGCGGTAGGGTTCCAAATACCGTTCTTTGCCTGTGAGAAGATAGCCTCGTTGTCCAGTCTCTGCATCTTTAATCTGTGACATTACTTCTTTTGTCTTTTCAAGCACCTCGCGTGTATGTGTTACCCATTGAGCGTTTTCTCTATACTGAAGCAAACTAAGATATGAGATGATGCCAACACCAGTCATAATTGCGACTGCTATTACAAAACTGCCTGTATTCTTTTTGTAAATAGCCCATTCCATTTTTTACCTTCCTAGTTGAAAAAATAGCTGCTGGCTAAATTGGTAAAAACGGTGAGCCAGTGCTGTAGAACGGTAACAGTTGCTCTCTACTGGCTATCTTCTTTTGTTTACGTTCGCGAACAGCGTGTCGGAGACAGAGACTGTGCCAATGAGACGAACCGCGATCGCTGCGTTAGCGCCGTTAGAATCGTCACGCGTTCCCGTCTTTGAAAGAGAAGGGTGACTAGCTGTCCAACTACTCGTCATAGTTTTAGTAACTAATACCAAGTTTCTTAACTTTGAGAGCGAATTAGCTCTAATAAAGGATATCCATATTAATTAATGATTGTGACCGTATATTTGCTGAGACATGAGAAGGCAAATAATAACTTTTGTTAACTAATTCAGTATATTTCCGTAGCTATTTTCCCAAAATTTTCGCTTGCATAAATTACATTAATGTGCTATATAACACCAGTAATTGCACGTAAAAACCTTTACTCATATTAGCTTGATATTAAATTGATTAATAAATACGTAGACTAGATAGAAACATCAAGTACTATCAGTAACCTGAAAAATTCTGCATCGTTCAGGGATTGAGCCGAAATGTTTGTCAAATAGTGGCAATTTGCTGAAAAGCCTTGTCCTATCTGCCTTTTTGCCCTGAAAATGAGCTTCTTTACTAGAGAAAGGTTACGGGGTTCAGTTTTGGATGGGTTTTTCAATATGAAGTGAAAAGTCAGAACAAATTATCGCGAACTGTAGTACTTGAATGTGTAGTTAACACTAATCTTTCTACCTTTGTAGAGAACCAAAGAAAAAATAATAAGGGACATCCAAAAATTCAATTACTCAATTTTTGCATCCAATAGGAGCAGGGGGGACGAGGGGACGAGGGGACAAGGCAGACAAGGGGACGAGGGGGACAAGGGGACAAGGGGACAAGGTAGACAAGGTAGAGATATTGCTACCTTGTCTCTCCCCGGACAAGAGTCTTCCCAAAGCGATTGATTATTTTTTTATTTGGAAGTCCCTAAGTGCATAAAACTACAAAACCTAACTGTATTTATTTATAGAGGTTCAAATACAAAAAACTCAATTTAGTTTGAAATTATCAAGGTAAAAAATTATGACAAGCTTTATTCAAGTTCACTCACACAACGATCTACTGCACCCAGTCCGCGAGTGGTTGGAAACGATAGAAATTCATAACTCTAAATTGGCTCATTTGCTATGCAAAGCTATTCCTGCTCAATGTCCCTTTGAGCGAGACATCATGCTGCTTGGCCGGAAGCTATTTCATATTCCACCTATGTGTAAATTAAATCCTCTATACGAAGAAGTCGTTGGTTTGCGTTTTAGAGCACTCTGTTATCTCGCCGATGAATGTGGTGAAGATATCACAGCTTATTGCTGATCGCCAGTTGGATTGTTCTTCGATCGAGCAGCGATCGGTAATTGCAGATTTACGGTTGTTACTTACTCAGGTTTATACTAAGCTAACGTACACCTAATTAGATGTTTGGCTATTAAGTAGCTAACACTATTGTTGCTTCCCGTATCCTGCTGAAATTATTAAGATCATCATGACGCACATCTTACTGATTGAAGATGAGGTCAAACTGGCACGATTTATCGAATTGGAATTGAATTATGAAGGCTATCAAGTCAGTATTGCCTACGATGGATTAACTGCACTCACCGCAGCCAGAGAGTTGCATCTGGATTTAGTAATTTTAGACTGGATGTTGCCTGGTTTGTCGGGGTGGGAAATTTGCAGCCGCCTGCGGAATATCGCCCAGAAAGTGCCGATAATTTTATTAACCGTCAAAGATGAAGTAAGCGATCGCATTGCAGGTTTAGACGCTGGTGCTGATGATTACCTCGTTAAACCCTTCAGCGTTGATGAATTATTAGCCAGAGTCAGCGCTCGCCTACGAAGAAGCAAGTAGAGTACGCAGATGTTTTAGAATTTGAAGACCTAAGTTTAAATCGTCGCACGCGGGAAGTGTACCGAGATCGGCGGTTAATTGAGTTAACTGCGAAGGAATTTGATTTACTAGAATATTTGTTGGCCCATCCGCGACAGATAATTAGCTGCGATCGCATTTTAGAGGAAGTCTGGGGTTATGACTTCATGGGCGATGCCAACATCATTGAACCTTACATTAATTACTTGCGCCTGAAACTTGAAGCCAATAATGAAAAATGTCTCATTCAAACTGCGATCGGTGTTGGCTACACATTGCATGATTGAATTGGAGAGAGACAAGCGAAAGATTTTTCAATAATTCTTCCTTATTCCCTCAGTGCCTATTGCCTAAAAGCAAAAGGCCTCACCATAGCAAACTTTGGCGTTTTTGGCAATCTCTACAAAAACTCATCCAACTTAGAGTTAATTATATTAGGATGCACAAAGCTATCATCCAAAATCCAAAACTCAAAGTGGCATGACCTATCTAGAAACAGCAGCGCAGTTCTATGACGAAGTTGCCCAAACCCCGCAAGTTGGACTTTGTTGTGTACAAAGTACGCCTCTGCAACTACCAGGATTGAAAATTTCTTTGCCAATGCAGGAAATGAATTATGGTTGTGGCACCACTGTTCACCCCACTGAACTAGGAAACCAACCTACTGTGCTGTACGTCGGTGTTGGTGGCGGTTTAGAAGCGTTGCAATTCGCTTATTTTTCCCGTTATGCAAGTGCTGTAATTGCCGTTGAACCGGTTGGGGCTATGCGGGAAGCAGCTGCACGTAATTTGGAAATTGCTGCTCGAGAAAACCCCTGGTTCAACACCAGCTTTGTCGAAATCCGCGAAGGTGATGCTTTTAACTTACCTGTTGCTGATGCTAGCGTCGATATCGTGGCACAAAATTGTCTTTTCAATATCTTTGAACCAGAAGATTTAACTCGTGCTTTAAAAGAAGCATATCGGGTGTTAAAACCAGGTGGACGCTTGCAGATGAGCGATCCAATTGCGACTCGTCCCATTCCAGCACATCTTCAAAAAGATGAGCGGCTGAGAGCCATGTGTTTATCAGGCGCACTCACATATCAAGAGTATACTGAAAAAATTATAAATGCTGGTTTTGGTCAAGTTGAAATTCGTGCCCGTCGGCCTTATCGCCTACTAGATTCCCAGACTTATAATTTAGAAGAAAACCTACTTTTAGAAAGTCTGGATTCAGTCTCATTTAAAGTTGTCATTCCAGAAGATGGTGCTTGCATTTTCACTGGAAAAACAGCAATTTATGCTGGTTCTGAACTTTTCTTTGACGATTTGGCAGGTCATATACTTCAGCTAGGTATTCCGGCTGCGGTGTGTGATAAAACGGCTGCTAACCTTGCTGTTAGTAACCCAACAGAAATAATTGTTACCAATTCAACCTGGCACTATAGCGGTGGTGGCTGCTGTTAATTTATTTAAGAAAGAATTCAGATGTCAGGAGCCAGAATGGGCTAAACCTTAGCTATCCGCTAACAGAATGGTTCTGTGCAACTGGGTGATGAATGCACAATTTCAATATTTTCACTAATTACATTCTGAATTCTAGATTCTGAATTCTGACTTCTTTTTTATAAACTCCAAAATGTTGTTAATAAGTCTGTTTTTAGCTACGCTTTTTTTAGGATATTCAAATGGAGCAAATGATAATTTTAAAGGTGTAGCGACGCTGTTTGGTAGCCGAACTAGCAGCTATCAAACAGCAATTTTATGGGCAACTTTCACAACTTTTGCTGGTGCAATAACTGCGACTTTTTTGGCAGGAGCGTTAATTAAAAACTTCTCTGGAAAAGGACTATTACCTGATGCGATCGCTAATTCTCCAGAGTTTCATCTTGCAGTGGCGATCGCTACTGGATTGACTGTAATCATTGCTAGCCTCATGGGGTTTCCCATTTCCACAACTCACAGTTTAACAGGTGCGCTGGTTGGCGCTGGATTAGTTGCGATCGGACTACAAGTTAATTTTGCAGCTTTAGGAACTTCCTTTATTTTGCCTTTATTACTCAGTCCAATCGTTGCTATTCCCTTGTCCGCAGGAATTTACAGCTTATCTGGCTATATGAATTCAAAATGGCATCTACCAGTCAACCAAAAAATGATTGATGCTTGTCATTTTTTCAGCGCTGGAATTGTCAGTTTTGCTAGAGGATTCAATGATACTCCTAAGATTGTTTCTCTTATCCTAATTATTGAGTATTTCTCGATTCAGGGAGGAGCGATCTTGATAGCGATCGCAATGGCACTTGGCGGTTTACTCAACTCCCAAAAAGTTGCAATAACCATGAGTGAAAAGATTACTTCAATGAATCATACTCAAGGCTTATCAGCAAATATAGTAACTGGTATTCTGGTCATTGCAGCTACTTGGTTTGGGCTTCCAGTGTCTACCACTCACGTTTCAGTTGGTTCTATTTTTGGTGTTGGATTAATTAACAAAAAATCTAAATCTAATACTCGTGTTTTTTATCAAATTTTCCTATCGTGGATTTTAACTTTACCAACTGCTGCAATTATTAGTGCAATAACCTACAGATTATTGCAAGGTTAGAAAAATTTAAAATTGTTGTGCAATTTTTTAGGAGTAGTAACTAATGCAAACTCAAGCAAAAATTATACGAGATACAGCAGTCACAGCCTTTAAAAATAAACTCAGTTCACCTTTGATAAAAAAAGGAATCACTGTTTTACAAATTAATCTAGGTAAGCGTTGTAATCTTGCTTGTACACACTGTCATGTAGAAGCCGGACCAAAACGTACAGAAGAACTTTCTCCTGAAATTTGCGAACAATTGATTTCACTAATCCATAAATTTCCTGAGATTAAAATTGTGGATTTGACTGGTGGCGCACCTGAAATGAATTATGGATTTAAGCCACTGGTAGAAGCAGCAAAAGCAACTGGTAAACAAGTTATTGTCCGGTCTAATTTGGCGATTTATTTTGAAGATGGATTTGGTGATTTACCAGAATACTTTGCCCAACACCAAGTAAGAATTGTGGCTTCTCTACCCTGTTACCTAGCAGATAATGTTGATAAAATGCGCGGTACTGGTGTTTTTGATAGTTCAGTCAAAGCTTTGCAGTGGCTTAACCAAATGGGCTATGGTAAAGACCAAAATTTAATTTTGGACTTGGTTTTTAATCCCCAGTTACCCACCGATGAAAAATTTTCTTTAGCTCCCGAACAGAGTAACCTAGAACGAGATTACAAAATGTTCTTACAAGAACATTTTAATATTGTGTTTAACAACCTCTTTACCTTTACTAACCTACCAGTTGGTAGAACCAAAATGCATTTAGAACGAAGAAAACTTTACGCTAGCTATTTGCAGTTTTTAGAGTCGCATTTTAATCCCAGCACAGTTGAACATTTAATGTGTCGCGATGAACTTTCAATTGACTATCTGGGCAATGTATATGATTGTGACTTTAACCAAATGATGAATTTGCCTGCAAAAACTCGTAATGGTGAAACTTTGACAGTTGGCAAATTATTAGAAGCTGGTAATTTAGACCTGATTAATGAGGTACAAACTGCTGCTTATTGCTATGGTTGTACTGCTGGGTGTGGTTCTAGTTGTGGTGGCGCTTTGCTCTAATGTCTTTTATCGATGAAATTAATCCTGTCAATGCTTTGATTGTGGGAGCCAGCCAAGGTATTGGTTTAGGTTTTGTGAAAAAATTGCTACACGATCGCAGAATAGCTAAAATTTATGCAACTTCTCGTCAACCGAAATCGGCCTCAGAGTTAATGGCTCTTGCAGACGAATGTCCTGAGCGATTAATTTGTTTGGAGATGGATATTACTGACGAGTTACAAATTATTGAAGCTGTTCAAAAAATACATACTCAAGTTGATAAACTGCATTTGGTAGTCAACTGTGTAGGACTATTACATAAAGATACTTTGCAACCTGAAAAAAGCTTAAGACAGATCAATTCAGAAAATTTGCTGCGCTACTTTCAGATAAATAGTATTGGTGCTGTCTTACTGGCTAAACATTTATTGCCTCTGTTTCGTCATGGAGAACGCAGTGTGTTCGCCACTATTTCTGCTAAATTGGGCAGTATTGGTGATAACCAACTTGGTGGATGGTACGGCTATCGGGCTTCTAAAGCAGCACTCAATATGTTGATGCGAACTGCGGCAATTGAGTATAAAAGAAGTTGTCCAAAAGCATTAATAGTAACATTGCATCCTGGTACAACTGATACCCGCCTTTCTCGTCCTTTCCAAAGAAATGTCCCTGCGGAAAAATTATTTTCAGTAGAACGTACTGTTACTCAATTATTGGCTGTGATCGAACAGCTTCAAGAAGGCGATAGTGGACAGTTTTTCTCATGGGATGGGAGCAGATTACCTTGGTAATTGCGTTACGCTGGTGCTAGTGAAACTCACGTTACTTGTAACCAAAGCCTATGAAGTTTTTTGTGCCAGCAGCCAATGATAATATCAAAGCAAAGAAGGTATGACTAACATTCAGATTTCCTTACCTGAGCCGATGAAAGTCTTTGTTGAAGAACAAGTAGCTAAAGGCGGTTATAGTTCAGCTAGTGAATATCTTCAAGAGCTAATCTTTCAAGATCAACAGTGCAAAAGCCAAGAAGGAAAATGCGCTCAGTTGATGGAAAAGCTTCAGACACAGGCTCAACTGAACAATGAGGAGTTTGAAGTCGTTGCAGATAAGTTAGCTGAAGAATTTGCGCTATGTGTTGGATCAAATTTAGCAGTGCTGTCAGATTATGCTGTGACTCGTGAGAGTATTTATGAGGATCATCCTTAGCAGTGGTATACCTCATAGACACTAACATCCTACTGCGTTTTGTAGATCGCACTCACCCACTACACCCAATAATACGAACTGCGATCCGAAAACTGCGACGCGATGGACATACACTGCAAATTACCGTACAAAACTGTGTTGAGTTTTGGAATGTTGCTACAAGACCAGCCACAAAAAACGGATTTGGCTTAACACCAACAGATGCAGACCGGCTGCTACGACTGATTGAGCGCCTCTTTCCATTGTTGCCTGATATGCCTACTACTTACCGTGAGTGGCGTAAGCTTGTCGTCGCATTCAGTGTGTCAGGTGTCCAAGTGCATGATGCTCGTCTCGTTGCTAATATGAAGGCAAATAGTGTGACGCATATTTTGACATTCAATAGTAAAGATTTTATGCGCTATGCGTCTGAAGGAATTGTAGCGGTTGATCCAACAACACTGTAGTTGTTATTTTTCAATGTGCGATCGCTAGGATACTATAGCCATGATAAACCTCGTCTACGTTGAAACCCGTAGTTTTTCCTCATCTTCTTCAAGATGATTTTTCACCCATAGGCGATCGCTAATTTCAAAGGGGTTAGAATTAATATCTTGTTCAAATAAATGAACCCGTTCAATCAGTTCTGTAGAAGATTGATAGCATGTATGATAAGTAACATTTTCACGTAGCCACTGCCACAGGTGTTCGACAGGCATAAAATCAGGGCTGTAACCAGGCAAGGGTTCCAAGTTTATTTGAACCTATCCCACTAATAAAATCCTTTGAACCCAGATATGGATAGTAGCAAGGT
>NZ_JAVRCA010000022.1:0-117102 GCF_034530995.1 Nostoc sp. DedQUE04
TTTCTTAAATCCTTTTCCAGCAAGCTTTTCGAGACTTAACGGGAAAAGTCAGGTTGTTAGAAAGCATTGCCCGCATACAAGCGCGAGGGTATGAATTATTACAAGAAATGCGAGCAATTATTGGTGTGAGTTCTGAAAGATTAAGAGAAAAAGGTTTTTTAAGAAGGTTTGACCTGCGCGATCGAGATTATCATCTAGGGAAAAGGTGAGGCTACGGACTCGGATTTGATCGCTTTTAATATCTAGTGGTTGTGTCAAGTGCTTGGGGTATATTAAAAAGGCTTCCTTGCATTTTGTTGTGTTGGCGTAGCTGATCATTTGATGAATATCTGTATATTCTGCCTGTTCAGGGGCTTTATACTTTGTATCCAAAACCGCTATTGTTTTGCCAGTAGCAGCATCACACAGTAATATATCTATATTGAAGTGCCGATTTTGACTAATTTCTATTGGATGTTGCTGTTTTAAAAAATAGCCTTGCGGTGTGTTTTTTTTAAACCATTCTGCAACAAAAAGTTCATATAAATGTGCCATATCGACGAGAAAGGGTAGGGTTTTGTAATTTCCCCTTTCATGACTGGGACTACTATTTTCTAAAAAGAATCGACATAAATTATGTAACAGTTCATAGTCGAGATTGAGGCGATTATACTGTCTAGCGATACAATCTTCTGCGCTACAAGGTTGCAGCGTTACTAATCCTTGTAGAGCGTGATAAGCTTTTCGTATTGTTGGTGATACTCTTTCTGAACATAAACTGCTACGACCAATGATATAAAGTGTCCATGCCAGGATTTGATTTTCTTTAACATCAGCCGTATGTTCTTCGTAATCGCATTTAAGTTTAACATTCCACGGCTTTTGAATTATCTGTTGCATATCTAGCCTTCCCCGCACATAAGAAAGCTGCTGTGTTGTAGGCAAGTAAGTACGATATAATCCTTTGCGACACCGCTCTAAAACTTTATCGGCTAAGATATGAGCCAGATTATTATAAAATTCCTCTAGAGATTCACAATCCATCAGCCCTTCGAGAAAGCGAAAACCTTTTAAATTGTAGGCATATTCCAGCATTCCGAAGAGGTTTTGGATCGGCATTTTCGGATTTATTTTTAGATGCAATTCAGGAGTGACAGGAATGTAACCTACCCATCCTTTAGCTTTGAGTTTCCAATGTTCTTTCGTTTTATAGTTAGGAAATTCTATATCTACTTGTATTTTATATTTATCATATAACTCAAACCCGTCTGAATCGGATATTTGATCATGCTGAAATGATTTATTTTCGTATTCTGTAAGTTCAATAATTATTGGTTGTGCTGGGGTTGTATTCATAGCTGACCCTCGATTTTATCCCAGCGAAACTCCTTTACTTTTTCTAGTTGATTAAAAAAGTACTCTTCTAAATATGGCTCAATTTCCATACGCCATATATCTTTTAATATAAAAATATCTAGGTTATCTGTTAAGAAAAATGAAATACCAATTTTGTGATTTTCATCTGCGATCACCTGATTTAATTGCTCTAAAATATTAATTAATTTATCTATAAAATCTTTTTTTAGGTGATAACGCTGTCGTAGCACTTCATAGTTTGGAATAAGTTTAATAAAAACAAAGCGGCGACGTAGTGCATAATCTATTTGAGAAATAGACCTATCTGCTGTATTCATTGTGCCAATAATACGCACATTTTCTGGTATACGAAAAGTGTTACCAGCAGCTAGGGACATTTCTCGATCTCGGTACTCTAGCAGATACATTAATTCGCCAAAAACTTGTGCCAGATTTGCACGGTTTATTTCATCAATTATAAAAACACAAGTTCCTTGATGAGACTCAGCTTTTTTACAAAATTCTAAAAATCTTCCTGGAACCAGTGGATATGTTATTTTTCCTTCTTGGCTTTGGGGACGGATACCTTGAATGAAGTCTTCATAAGAGTATGCTGGATGAAATTGTACTAATTCTGAAAAACCATCACCAATGCCAACTAAGTATTTTGCAAGTTTTTCAGCAATGTATGTTTTTCCTGTCCCAGATGAACCATATAAAATTGCTTGTCTTTTACGATTAATCGCATATATCCAGCTTTTTATTACTAATTTGTCTAAGCACATTTCTTTAGCGCACTCAGCCAAAATGATTTGCTCATAAGGCAATAGCTCTTGTTCAACAGATATCTGTTCAATAACTATTTCAAGGTTTCCATCAGAGCGCTCTTTAATTATAATTTTATCTCCAGCTTGCAGTTTCTGGACTATACTAATACCACAGTTAAAACGCCAAGAGTTCCAGTTAGTAGTACCAATAACAACTTGTCGCCTAATGAGTGAACCATCTGAGTGGTAAAGGGCAACTGTTTTATTAGAATGGCTTTGAAACCATGCAAGTGCTACAGGATCAAGCTTTTTCCTTATGATACTTAAACGCCCGTGTTTAACTTCTGATCCTGCAAGAATATGTTGATATTCCATTTACAATCAATACTAATTTAAATTAATACTTAGTATACTCTATGATATATATCTTGCTTACAGAGTTATCAAGTACTTAATTTGAACTGAGTAGATGTAGCTTTTACTAACTCTTGCACAGCATCGTCAATTGCATTATTTGCTACTTCATAACCTGATGTGCTACCAAATTTATAACTGCTAATAAAGCAGCTATTCCTCTTCTCTCACTCTCGGAAAACAATAATCGAAGCCAGGCTCTGGAACTTTGATTTAACAAAGGTTTGAGGCTTTATTTTCTAATATAAATTAGAATTTCTAGGCACAATGTGAAAAGTAAAGCTGCAAAAGGCTTTCAGCGATTGGGTTTTCCCGCTTGAACAAAAAAGGGATAGCCTACCGTTGCCAAGGTAACGGGTGTATTAAGGCGATCGCAACAAACTTTCACTGGTAAAAGAACGCCAAATTGTGGGTTGAAAGTAACCGGATGCTGCGGCGCTATAGTGTAGAAGCTAATGATAGCAAGCGTAACACGGAGATAAAAAAGTGCAAATCACTAAGCGCAATGTTGAATTAAGAGTAAATGGCAGCTTAATGCGTGTTTATGTTGCGGCTCCCAAAGCAGGAGGAAAATACCCTGGTATTGTCTTCTACAGTGATATTTATCAGTTAGGCGATCCAATGACTCGTCTAGCTAACTACTTAGCAGGATACGGCTATGTAGTAGCAGCGCCAGAAATTTTTCACCGAATTGAGCCAGTTGGTTTAGTAATTGAGCCAGACGATCTAGGACGGATGCGGGGTAATGACGATGCGCGTCGAACCTCGGTAGCTGATTATGATGCCGATTGCCTTACTGTGATTGAATTTCTGAAAACAGAGACTGTGGTTTCTTCAAATAAAATAGGCACTCTCGGCTTTTGTATAGGTGGACATTTAGCTTTCCGTGCAGCATTTCAAAGCGAAATTCGGGCTTGTGTCTGCTGTTACCCTACTGGGATTCTCAGTGGCAAACTGGGTAAAGAGGTAGCTGATACAATCCAAAGGGTAAGTGAAATCAAAGGCGAGATGCTAATGGTGTTTGGTACACTTGACCCTCATATACCAGAGAGCGATCGCCAAACCATAATCAAAGCAATTGAAAATGCTAACATCCCTCACCAAGTTTTCTTGTATGACGCAGAACATACATTCATGCGCGACGACGGATATCGTTATGATTCTAGTGCTACCACCGCAGCTTGGTCTGAAATAATAGCTTTTTTGGGACGCATATTCGCAGAGTGAAAACTTATATTATTGATTTATTTGCGTCAATTTTGAGTTGTCTGCAACGCTAATAACCCAGCACCATAAGCAGGTTCATACCTCGGAAAAATCACGTTCACATTAGGAAATTTTTTAACAAGAGACGCTGCAAATCTTTCATGGATCTTGCATCTACCGCGCCATACACTTCCCGTTGTGACTACTTCTAAAACTGAGTCAGTAGTAAAAATCGCATCAATTACTGTAGATGTAGCTTTTACTAACTCTTTTACAGCATCATCAATTATCATATTCGCTACTATATCGCCTGACGCTGCTGCAAAATCTACAACTGGTGCTAAAGCTGCTATCTGTTTAACTCCCCATTTTTGCCGATATACTACTTCTATTAAATCTTCTATACTTTCCAAATCAAGATGCTGTTTTAAATCCACTATCAAACTCGTTGGAATCTCTCGTCCATCATAAGATTTTAATGCTGCGTTCATGCCTGCGATCGCAATTTTATAAGCGCTACCTTCATCTCCTAAAATATACCCCCAGCCGCCGACTCGCTTAGTATGTCCTTCATGATTTCGTCCGAAAACTATCGAACCAGTACCTGCTGCAACCACAATTCCTACAGGCTTACCAATTCCACCAACTAAAGCAATCAAAGCATCGTTACAAATTACAATATTGGCTGGCTGTAATGCCCAATTAATAAGCAATTTATTATTCTGTAACTCTTTAACTAAACCTTTCACTACTTCGATATCTGTTGCACGACCTACACCTGCTAGACCCAAACATATCGCGTCAATCTTTAGAGTATTTGTAATTATTGCTGCCTCAACTGCATTTTTAATTGCAGATTGAATAGATTGTAGAGTGGCTTCGATACCTATACTCTGATAATTAGATGGGCCTGCTTCAGCACGACCTAGCACTAGATGCAAATCATCCATTAAGACACAAACAGTCTTGCTACCGCCGCCATCTATTCCTAAAACATAACTCATGAACTATAACAATGTTAATTATTTTGACGCTTCGGTTCTTCTTTTAAAGGAATAAAAAATAGAGCAATCATCCCAGGAATTGTGAGAAAACAGATCAAGACAAAAAATAGTGGATAACCAAGTTCTTTCTGTAAATAACCACTAACTAGGCCTGGTAACATCATTCCTAAAGCCATAATGCCAGTAGATATGGCAAAATGAGAAGTTTTATATTCACCTTGGCAAATATACATTAAATAAACACTAAAAGCTGTAAATCCAAAACCATAGCCAAATTGCTCCAAGGAAACCAAGGGATACACTAATGTTAGTGAAGGCTTAGTATAAGCTCATATACACATAAAATACATCAGGTAAATTCAATGCTAAAGCCATAGGAAATAAACATTTTTTTAATCCATATCTAGAAATTAGCAAGCCTCCTAAAATTCCTCCACAGATTAGGGAGATTACCCCAAATGTACCGTAGACTAACCCGACATCTGATGTTGATAGCCCTAAACCGCCTACTTCTGGTTTGTCCAATAAAAATAAAGAGGCTATCTTCACAAGCATTGCTTCACCAAGTCTGTAAAGCAATATAAATGCTAAAATATTTATAATTTTATCTTGAGCAAAATATGAGCTAATAATTGACCAAAAAGGTATATTTTCCCTAGCTTGTATTAGTCGTTGGTTATCTGATTCAGGTAAGGGTAAAATTAGGCGATGGAAAATAAACAGGATTGCTAAAATTAAAGCTGAGAAACCAATAGTTATAGTCCAGCTTAAAGGAATATTATTCAGAGACACTTCAAGCTGACCTGCTAAGACTACTAATATTCCAGAGCCAAAAATGACAGCCATTCTATAAAATAGTGAGCGAATACCAACAAATAAGGCTTGTTGTTCTGGAGATAAAGCCAGGAGATAGAAGCCATCTGTGGCAATGTCATAAGTCGCAGAAATAAATGCTCCTATTGTTAATGTCGCAAGTGAGATAAAAAAGAAATTTGGCAGTTGCAAGGAGAAGGCTATCAAACCCAAACAAGCGAACATCGCAAATTGGGTATAAAGTATCCATTGACGTTTGGTAGAATAAATATCAACAATTGGGCCCCAAAACATTTTAAGGACCCAAGGTAGATAGAGAAAACTTGTCCAAAAGGTAATTTGAGTATTATCTATTCCAAGCTTTTTATAAAAGATTACGGAAACTGTATTGATGATGATGTAAGGTATGCCAGAGGCAAAGTAGAGGGTGGGTATGTATGTCCAGGGCGAAGGGGTGGTGGTTTGAGGTTTCATGTTTGCCTCTAATTATCTGTGTTATTAAAATTAGCATCCAATAGGACACCAATAGGATAAGTTATCTGTAATTTCCCCTTCAGAAAGTCGGATTCCTACACCTCCAGATATAAATTTGTCATTACCATTGTTATATAGCCAAGCTCCCCAAACTTGAGTCATTGACTTGCCATCAATTTCTAATTTAGGAAATTCTAATAACTCTTGATAGACATAATTTTGTTGTGTATACCAAGGGTCATTATTACTACTACGCACAGAGATGTTTCCTGAATTAACTGCAAATCCTCCTTCACCTTCTCTTCCTAAAATAGGTTTGGCAAAGTATGAATTACCTATTGCTGTTGCACTCAGTGATGTTTTAGGAAAATATTCCCAGACTGTTCCAGCATCTTTCCCAGAAAAAAAGTCATATCCCAAATCTGTAATTAGAGCAAATATACTTTTTGGTTGCAGTGCAAAGGCAGAACCAAAGTTCACAATCACAATTTTATTCTCAAAAATTAATTGCTCTAGAGCCGGCCATAATCTTTCACCTTTTTCATCAGTATCATGGATTAGCCATTCCACTGGATACCACATAAAGAGTATATCTATTGGTTTTTTTGTTCTCTGGTCAAATAGATACTCACCATCTTTGATGCCAAGATATTCTAAGGGTAAAATGGTACTTTTGGACTCCAAGTAATTTCTTAGCCATCGCATAGTACCTAAATCTTCGGCATTATTCAAAGCTGTAAATGCTACGCGACAGTCTCTAACTGGTTTACCCAAATTTAATGCGGCTCTATTTACATGCTGATTAAGTGTTATTTTTAATATTTTTTGAGCATCTAAATCTGGTTCTTGCAATCCAAAGTGTCTGGCGACTTTATTATTGCCGTCCGTACACTCAAACCAAAAACTAGGAGTTTGGGGATTAGTTTCTACTACCTTTTTTATCCCCTTTTCTTGATTCCAGCACCAGTCAAGACGCATACAAAATGGTGCGAGGAAGTCATATTTAACTAACTTGATAGTAGCTTCTGGAAATCCATAGTAAAGTAGTGTATCCTCATCAAGAGTGCGGATAATTTCCCACGCTTGGGTTAAAACACTACCGACTAATTCCGATGCTTGCTGGATTTCTTGTATCGTCTGCGGTAAAACTTTATGGCAATAATAAAGAGCGTAAGGTGTTTCTTGGTCAGTCAGAGGTATACCTGTTCCTTCTTCAATAGGAGCAAAGTTATACCAACCCATTTTCATCGACTGAAATAGACGCTTTCGTTGAGGACTGTTGAAAATATTCATAACTCTCTTATCCACCCGCATGACCACCGCGACCGAAACTACCAAAACCACTACGACCTTTGGAAGAACCATTGGAAGTCCCGGCTTCCGATGAATCACCAAAACCGGGTCTTGTAATGCTACTCCCACCAGAGTAACCACTTGATCTGCCGCTACCATTAGATGAGGGTGAACAGTTATTGGGTTGTTGTTTAGGGTTCGCCGACGTTGTGGAAATACAATCTGACTGTCTTGCTTCTGGGGTTGTCGCACAAGAAGCAAGTAGCGATACAGTCATAACTAACACTATGAGTTGAAATAAACCTGGTTTCAATTTCATGAGTCTTTCTGGATGAATATACAGATGTCAGCTACGGAATTTATGCAAGATAACTACAAGGGTCAAAAATAGATTTCGCATTTCCAGATAGATTTTTTAAGGGTATATCCACGATTTAGAGAATTGCTAAACAAACCCTCTCCAACCCTGTGGCAAAATTTATTAGAGTCCTTCCATAGTTAGTTTGCCCAGCATGACCGCAACTATTCCCAATCTCCCCAGTCTCTACGACCCCTTTTCTACCGAAGCCAAGTGGCAAAAATTCTGGGAAGACAACCAAGTTTACAAAGCTGACCCCAACAAAGGTGGCGAACCCTACTGCATCGTCATTCCACCGCCGAATGTCACTGGCAGTTTGCACATGGGTCACGCTTTTGAAAGTGCGTTGATTGATACTCTCGTGCGTTACCACCGGATGCAGGGGCGCAATACCCTATGGCTACCCGGAACTGACCACGCCAGCATCGCTGTGCATAGTATGCTGGAAAAGCAACTCAAAAAAGAGGGTAAGACTCGCTACGAATTGGGGCGCGAGAAGTTTCTAGAACGCGCTTGGCAATGGAAGGCGGAGTCTGAGGGAACGATTCTGAATCAGCTACGGCGCTTGGGTGTCTCGGTGGACTGGTCACGGGAAAGGTTTACCCTGGATGAGGGTTTATCTAAGGCTGTTGTGGAGGCATTTACTCGTCTTTACGAGGAAGGCTTAATTTATCGTGGTGAATATTTAGTTAACTGGTGTCCCGCTTCTCAGTCGGCGGTGTCTGACGTGGAAGTGGAAAATCAAGAGGTGAATGGAAACCTATGGCACTTCCGCTATCCCCTCACTGATGGTTCCGGTTTTGTAGAGGTGGCGACAACTCGACCAGAAACGATGCTGGGTGATACGGCTGTAGCAGTTAATCCCAATGACGATCGCTACAAACATCTCATTGGTAAAACTCTAACTCTGCCAATTCTACAACGAGAAATTCCGATCATTGGCGATGAATATGTTGATCCCACTTTCGGCACAGGCTGCGTGAAAATAACTCCCGCCCATGACCCGAACGATTTTGACATGGGTAAGCGTCACAATCTGCCGTTCATCAACATTATGAACAAAGACGGCACTCTCAACGCTAATGCTGAGGAGTTTCAAGGACAAGACCGCTTTGTTGCTAGAAAAAATGTGGTTTCTCGCCTAGAAGCAGATGGCTTTTTGGTGAAGATAGAAGATTATAAGCATACCGTTCCCTACAGCGATCGCGGTAAAGTACCTATTGAACCTCTCCTCTCAACTCAGTGGTTCGTCAAAATTCGCCCCCTAGCTGACAACACTCTCGAATTCCTCGACCAGCAAACTTCTCCAGAGTTTGTCCCCCAACGCTGGACAAAGGTCTATCGTGATTGGCTAGTAAAACTGACTGATTGGTGTATCTCTCGCCAATTATGGTGGGGACACCAAATTCCGGCTTGGTACGCTATCAGTGAAACGGATGGACAAATTACCGATAATACGCCGTTTGTGGTAGCGAAATCGGAAACTGAAGCTTGGGAGAAAGCAAAATTACAATTTGGCGAAAATGTCAAGCTAGAACAAGATCCAGATGTGCTGGATACTTGGTTTTCTTCTGGACTTTGGCCGTTTTCGACTTTGGGCTGGCCGGAACAAACTCAAGATTTAGCAACTTACTACCCGACTACTACTTTGGTAACAGGCTTTGATATCATCTTTTTCTGGGTAGCCAGAATGACCATGATGGCTGGGCATTTTACGCAGCAAATGCCTTTCCAAACAGTTTATATCCACGGCTTGGTGCTGGATGAAAAAGGTCAGAAGATGTCTAAGACCAAAGGTAATGGTATTGACCCATTGTTATTAATTGACAAATATGGTACTGATGCCCTGCGGTATACCTTAATTAGAGAAGTAGCTGGCGCTGGTCAAGATATCCGCTTAGAATACGATCGCAAAAAGGATGAATCAGCATCTGTAGAGGCATCCCGCAACTTTGCAAATAAGTTGTGGAATGCTGCCCGCTTTGTGATGATGAATTTGGATGGACAGACACCGCAACAATTGGAGAATCCAGTTGCTACCGAATTGAGCGATCGCTGGATCATCTCGCGGTATCATCAAGTTATCAAACAAACCACCAATTACATCGATAATTACGGTTTAGGGGAAGCAGCAAAAGGACTCTACGAATTCATCTGGGGTGATTTCTGCGATCAATATATTGAACTAGTGAAATCTAGATTGCAAGCAGATGCCGATCCAGTATCGCGGCGGGTAGCACAGCAAACCCTCGGCTACATACTAGAAGGGATTATGAAACTGCTTCATCCCTTCATGCCTCATATTACCGAAGAAATTTGGCAGACTCTCACCCAACAATCAGCAGATTCACCGCAAACTTTACCATTACAAATCTATCCCCAGGTAGATGCAAATTTAATTGATTTAGCACTAGAAGAACAGTTTGAATTGCTGATTGCTACTATCCGCACAATTCGGAATTTGCGAGCTGAGGCGGATATTAAGCCAGGGGTAAAAGTGACAGCGAATTTGCAAACTGAAAGCGAGAAGGAGCGGAAAGTTCTCACTGCTGGACAGTCTTATATTAAAGATTTGGCGAAGGTTGAGACTTTAACTATTACCGACAAGCAAGAAAACCAAACTGTTGCTACGAAAAAACCTCAAAGAGGTTTGAAGACAATTGGCTTAATTATCGTGGCCATTGTCTTTGGTAGAGTGGCTTTAGCTGCGGGAAATGCCATTGATGACATTCCCATCATCGGAACTTTCTTTGAACTAATTGGTTTTGGTTACACAGCGTGGTTTGTTAGCCAAAATTTACTCACTGCTCAAGCTAGACAAAAGTTATGGAGACAGTTTTTTCCGCAGAAAGAATTAGAACAATCACAAGAACCAGAAAATGCGATCGCAGGTGTAATTGGTACAATACAGGTGCTAATTCCTCTAAGCGGTGTGGTAGATATTGAAGCTGTACGTGCCAAACTAGAGAAAAGCTTGAGTAAAGCTGAAGCTGAAGTTGAATCCCTGAGTACCAGATTAAACAATCCTAGTTTCGTAGATAGAGCTAGGGCTGATGTGGTACAAGGGGCGCGGGATGCCTTAGCAGAAGCACAGAAGCAAGCTGAAATTTTGCGCGAGCGTCTGAAGGGGTTGTCGTAGCGATCGCCTGCGTGGCTTAGGATAACTGTAATGGGTAATCGGATTATTAATTCCCAATTACCCGTTACCAATTAACAAGATCCAAATCTCAATTCTAGGACTTATTATTTTATTAAAATTTTTTAATTTTTAATTTTGAATTGGAGCAAAGCGACTCTCATGCTATATCTAGCCCAGGTGCGTAAAAACGATTTTTTAGACCAGCACCAGTTACGCTTGTTGGCGCGTCAAGAAGCTGATAACTTGTGGGCGATAATTCCAGAAGAGGCTTTCATTCTGCTAGGGAAGGGAAAAGTTATGAGTGAAAACTTGCTTGTTTTAGTAGAACTTTCTCCTACAGGTGACATTGAAAGAATAGAAGACGCTACCAACTGGGTACTCCATCTAGTACAAAGCTACCTCACCATCGGCATTACCCCAGAATTTTTACAGCACGAAGCCGAACGAGCAGAACATTGGCGACAATCCCTGACATTGCAAAACCAAGACTTAGCGCGGCGTTCCTTAGAATTGGAAGCTCGTCGCGAACAAATTCAAGCCTTAGAAGAAAGCCTCAAACGCGAGAAAAACGGTTATTCCCAAGAAGAAAGTTAAAAGTTTGCAATTGTATTGGCTATAAAGCCACAGTACCGCCAAAATATAGGGACGCGAAATTTCGCGTCCCTACGTCGGTTGATACTAGGTTAATTGTCTTAGCTTTCGTTAGACAATCACAGTAATATTTGTATTACTAAGCAGTGCTTTATTCGATAACTGGGCTATTTGAACTTGTACTGTACCACCCAATCCATCTTTATCAAAGAATAGGTTGCCCGTACTTTGATTGTAGATGAAGCGATCGCTTGCAGCTGTAGCGATCGTACCAAGTCGGAACAAGCCCGAATCAAGTGCCGTATTCTGAGATTGGGTCAGCCCGAATTCCGCCTTAGAAATGAAGATAGTATCATCTCCAACAGTAAAATCAGCAATAGTATCATAGCCTCCAGTGCGGGTATCAGTCAGATATAAGCTATCTTGTCCACCTCCACCAGTCAGCGTATCTTTACCAATTCCACCAAAGAGGCTATCGTTTCCTACATCGCCTAATAAGCTGTCATTACCTGAACCACCAAAGAGGTTATCATTACCATCTCCTCCTGATAACGTATTAGCCCCAGTATTTCCAATCAGGATGTTATTAAGGCCGTTACCAGTAGCAGTGATTGCCCCAGTTCCAATCAGGGTCAAATTCTCTAGGTTATCTCCCAAGACCCAATTTACCGAAGAGTTAACTAAATCTGTGCCTGCATTTAAGCCTTCAACAATAATATCGCTAACATTGTCTACGATATAAGTGTCATTGCCGACTCCACCATTGAGACTATCAATTCCTGTACCTCCATCCAAGGTGTCATCGCTTGTACCACCCAACAAGGTGTCATTGCCTGAGCTACCAAAAAGGTTATCGTTACCATCTCCTCCGGTCAAGGTGTTCGCAGCAGCATTTCCGACCAGGATGTTATCAAGGCTGTTACCAGTACCAATTGTCGCGCTTCCAGTCAGGGTCAAGTTCTCAAAGTTCTCTCCTAATACCCAATTCACAGCAGACTTGACTAAATCTGTGCCTGAATTTAAGCCTTCGGTAATAATATCGCTAACATTGTCTACTGTGTAGATATCATTACCGGCTCCACCATTGAGAGTATCAATCCCTGTACCTCCATCCAAAGTATCATCGCCTGCACCGCCTAACAAACTGTCATTACCTGAACTACCAAAGAGGCTATCGTTACCATCTCCTCCGCTCAACTTATTAGCACCAGTATTTCCAATCAGGATGTTATTAAGGCTGTTACCAGTACCATCGATTGCTCCGGTTCCAGTCAGGGTCAAGTTTTCCACGTTATCTGCTAACACAAAACTCACGGAAGACTTAACTAAATCTGTGCCTGCATTTAAGCCTTCAGTAATAGAATCGTTCAGGTTATCTACAGTATAAATGTCATTGCCGGCTCCACCATCAAAACTGTCAGTTCCTAAACCTCCATCCAAGGTATCATTACCTGCACCGCCCAATAATGTGTCATTGCCTGAGCTACCAAAGAGACTATCGTTACCATCTCCTCCGCTCAACTTATTAGCACCAGTATTTCCAATCAGAATATTATTAAGGCTATTACCAGTACCATCGATTGCTCCGGTTCCAGTCAGGGTCAAGTTCTCCACGTTATCTGCTAACACAAAACTCACGGAAGACTTAACTAAATCTGTACCTGCATTTAAGCTTTCAGTAATCGTATCACCGAGGCTGTCTACGATATAAGTGTCATTGCCAACTCCACCATTAAGACTATCAGCTCCTGTACCTCCATCCAAGATGTCGTTGCCTACACCGCCCAATAATGTGTCATTGCCTGCATCACCCAATAAGGTGTCATTGCCAACTTCTCCGCTCAAGATGTTAGCACTAGTATTTCCGGTCAGAATATTATTAAGGCTGTTACCAGTACCATTGATTGCGTCGGTTCCAATCAGAGTCAAGTTTTCCAGATTATTTCCCAACACCCAACTCACCGAAGACTTGACTAAATCTGTGCCTGCACTAGTAGATTCAATAATAGTGTCGCCAATGGTGTCCACAATATAAGTGTCATTGCCTTTACCACCAATGAGACTATCGTTACCTGTACCACCATCTAAGAAATCATTTCCATCGCCGCCATCAAGCGTGTCGTTATCACCTAGTCCGTTGAGCGTGTCATTGCCCAGCAATCCTGAGATGATATCCATGATCGCCGTACCATTCAGGCTGTCTGCACCTGAAGTACCATTAATCAGATTGAATTGATTAATGGTCAAGTTTACAGTGGCAGTACTGCTGCCACCCTGGCCATCACTTATGGTATAAGTGAAGCTGTCGGAGCCATAATAGTCTGGGACAGGGGTATAAGTGTAAGTACTATCAGGATTTTTAACTAAGCTTCCTTGGCTAGGTTGGGTAAAGCTAGTAATGCTCAATACGTCATTGTCCGCATCTATATCATTGCTCAACAGAGTCGTAGCGTTAATGATAATAGGTGTGTTTTTGTTTGTGGTGATGCTGTCGTTAACAGCGACAGGAGCATCATTCACCGCCGTAATATTAATATTGCGGGTAATGACGGTACTACTAACAGTCCCATCATTAACTATAAAGCTGACAGTACGAGGTGTGAGACTGGGATTATCACTGCTGTTGGTATAAGTAATGGAACGTAGTGCAGTTTGATAATTAGCAACACTAGAACTGCCAGTTAAAGTTAAGACACCTGTGCTGCTGTTATAGCTGCCTGTAATCTCATTTTGATTGATAAAGGTGAGGGTATCTTGAGCAGAGACAAAACCACTGGTAATGCTGATAGTGGCACTAATCAGGTTGGGGGAGTCTACATCACTGACGATGATGGCTGAGTCGATGGCTGTAGTGGCGTTCTCTGTATATGCCAGGGCAGAGTTAGTGGCAGTGGCAATGGGCGCATCATTCACTGCCGTAAAATTAATAGTGCGGGTAATAGCTATACTATTATCAATCCCATCATTGACCGTAAAGCTGATAGTACGAGGTGTGAGACTGGGATTATTAGTACTGTTGGTATAAGTAATGGAACGCAGTGCAGTTTGATAATTAGCAACACTAGAACTGCCAGTTAAAGTTAAGACACCTGTGCTGCTGTTGTAGCTGCCTGTAATGCCATTTTGCTCAGTGAAGGCGAGTATGTCTTCGGCAGAAACAAAGCCACCGCTAATCCTGACAATGGCACTAACTAGGTTAGGGGAGTCTACATCGCTAACGATGATGCCTGAGTCAATGGCTGTAATGGCGTTTTCGGTGTACAGCAGAGGAGAGGTGGTGGCAGTAGCAACGGGCGCATCATTCACCGCCGTAATATTAATGTCACGTGTTAGAGTTTTACTACTAACATTCTCGTCATTAACTATAAAGCTGATGGTACGAGACGTGAGACTGGGGTTATCACTGGTATTGGTGTAAGTAACCGAACGCAGTGCAGTTTGATAATTAACAACACTAGAACTGCCAGTTAAAGTTAAAACCCCTGTGCTATTGTTGTAGCTGCCCGTAATCCCATTTTGGTTGGTGAAGGCGAGGGTATCTTGACTAGAGATGAAACCACTGGTAATACTGACGGTAGCAGTAGCCAGGTTGAGGGAATCCTCATCGCTGACAGTGATGGCTGAGTCGATGGCTGTAGTGGCATTCTCAGTGTATGCCAAGGGAGAGACAGAAGTAGAGGTGATTATCGGAGGAATGCCACTTTTGTATAGTTGGGCATATATTCCCCCCTGATTATCTATTTCGTCACCCTGGGCTATTGCCTCGTCTTGACCATAGCTAGTCCAGGAAATCACAAAGTCCCCCTTTCCATTCATCGCTACTGTAGGAGTACTTTGGTCGTTGGGGGTGTAAGTATTGACCTGAAATTCGCCCCCTTGAGGCACCCCATACCGATTGTAGCGTTGAGCATATATCCCAAATCCAGACTTATCCTGATTATCGCTTTGCCAGGAAATGATAAAGTCCCCATCTGCATCCATCGCTATTCTGGGGTTAACTTGGTCGCTAGTGGTTTCACTATTGACCCGAAATTCGTTCCCTTGAGTCTTCCCATCACTGCTGTAGCGTTGGGCATATATCCCAAATCCAGAACTATCCTGATTATTGCTTTGCCAAGAAATAACAAAGTTTCCATTTTCATCCACCGCTACTGTGGGGTTAACTTGACTGTCGATGGTTCTAGTATTGACCTTAAATTCTGAGATGTCTTTAGCATTCCCATTACTGTCGTAGCGTCGGCCATATATCCCATTGCCAGACAAGTCTTGACCATTGCTAACCCAGGAAATGATAAAGTCCCCCCCTGCATTGATTGCTACTGTGGGGTAATATTGAGCTTCGGTAGTGTATTTATTAACCTTAAATTGGTCCCCTTGAGCCGCCCCATAGCTGTCGTAGAGTCGGGCATATATCTCAAAACCAGACCCGTCCAGATCAAAGCTAGTCCAGGAAACGACAAAGTCCCCCCCTGCATTCATCGCTACTGTGGGGTTCAATAGCAAACTGTTGATATCGGTATTGACCTGAAATTCGTTACCATCAGGTTCGCCATCACTTTTGTAGCGTTGGGCATATATGCCATTGCTAGACCCGAACTCATCATAACTAGTCCAAGAAATAATAAAGTTTCCAGCTGCATCTATCGCTACTGCGGAGTTAGATTGAGCGGTGGTGGTGGTGGTATTGACCTGAAATTCGTTACCATCAGGTTCGCCATCACTTTTGTAGCGTTGGGCATATATCCCATTACTAGACCCGTTCTCATCAAAACTAGTCCAGGAAATGACAAAGTTCCCAGCTGCATCTATCGCTACAGTGGAGTTAGATTGATTGCCAATGGTGGTGGTATTAACTAGGAATTCAGTCATGAAAAAACCTCTAAAAAAACTAAAATTTTGATTTCAACAATTACGGTCTGATTAAACAGATTTCTTAGTCATTAGGAATCACTGCACTCGGTCGCAGTCAATAATTCAACTCTGGTGCAGTAAATGCTTGGCGGATTTCTTTTCGTTCCTGATTCAAAACCATCGGACGCTGTACACCAGCAAGAAACTGTACATCATAAAGTTCTTGACAGCCTGCGGTGAACTTCAGCATTCCCACCTGTTGCCCATTTCGTAAATCCACGACTGCCACACCACAGAGCAACTGCTCAAATCGTTGGGTTATGGGCAATCCTCCGAAAATATGCCGTTCCCGAATCCGATCACCTCAATTAAGCAGACAAGTTGCTCAGAGGAACTGATTAAAGGTGAACAAATTTATGCCAAAGTGTACTAGTGATTGATGTCATTAGTGTTTATGAGTTGTGAAAGTTTGTAGTCAGGGCTAAAACCCTTGAAATTGACTGAGAAATCGTTCACTACGAAACTCTCAGAATTGATGACACAAACCACTAAGCGTGCCATCATTGTCAATAAACAAGCTTGTACCAAAAACAGTACTTAAAGGAATCGACCCCAGAAAATATGTCACGCTGCCATAAAGCTGCACTGGATCTGACTTTGCAGATATTTTGAACTTAGTTTTTTATAATGTCCTAGCAGTAAATATTGTTTGGTAATCTACTGTTATAATAAAGACTTTTTTATTTAAAAATAAACTGTATATATACTGAATGTAAAAATTAGTTAAAACTTCAATAATTTAAAAACTCGATCGGCAAGTTTTGTTACTCTAACGGCAAATTGCGTTGTTAGGGTAGAGAAAATGCGTAGATGTAGCTTGTCGTATACATCACCATCCTTCGTATTAAATATTTAGCCTAAATACGTATAACTATGGGATTTTTCACTCGAAATCAGTAGAGGTAAAAGTAGCAAGGTTGACATAGGGTGCCTTGCAATTGCTGAAATTCCTGCTAAAAAAGGATTATAAAAATAAAATTACTATTTGACTCACAATTACCTAAAAAAGCTTTTTTAGTGTGCCATTTAAAATTTACGACGAAAGTAGGATGAGACAACAAGAGTGTGGTGTGACAGTATGGTTCACTGGTTTGAGTGGTGCAGGTAAAACTACTATCTGTCAATTCGTAGAGAAAGAACTGCGGATACAGGGATACAGAGTTGAAGTTCTGGACGGTGATGCGGTACGTCAAAACCTATGCAAAGGATTGGGTTTCAGTAAAGAGGATCGAAAAGAGAATATTCGGCGCATTGGCTTTGTAGCTCAACTTCTTGCCAGAAATAATGTCATTGTATTGGTTTCGGCAATTTCACCGTATCGCGCAATTCGGGAAGAAGTGCGCCAAATGGCTCCATTTCTCATTGAAGTTTACGTCAACGCATCATTGGCAGTTTGTGAACAGCGAGACGTAAAAGGGTTATATAAAAAAGCAAGAGCTGGAGAAATTAAGCACTTTACTGGTATTGACGATCCTTATGAAATACCACTCTGCCCTGAAGTCGAATGTAAAACTAACCAGGAAAGCGTTGCTCAAAGTGCAACTAAGGTATTAGAAAAGCTAGAAGAGTTGGGTTATATAGTTGCTAGAATGAATGATTTATGAGTTAAATAAAGTTTTTAACTCATAACTTTTATTAAGATGCTAATAATTGCCGAATTAACCTGGCCACAGCTTTCTGCGTGAAGCGGTTGGCAATTTGTTGACCTAAACGTTGTACATCTGAATTTACCAATAACTGAGCAATTTGGGATGTAAGTTGCACTGGGTCAAAACCTCTTGTTTCTCGGAGAATACCTAATATACGTTTGATATGCTCTAAGGTTTGTTGTTGCTCAACTGTCGCTGCTGGAGTTTCGTTAACTGCTGTTAATCCTACTCGTTCGCGCAACAGGGAGGTAAAGTTATGCAAAACGTTTTTACCGAAAGCATCGAGTCCGTTAACAGATTCATCTACTAGCTTGTCACGAATGAAAGCACCCCGTTCAGATGATAGAAATTCTATCCCCTGATTTAGCACTAAATTAAAGTCGTAGTCTTGACTATTACGCGCATTTTTTAACAAGTTTTCTAAACGATTCCAGCGAAATCTGCCATCTTTAAATAGCAAATCTTGCAATGATGCTCTTAATTGCGGTGCTGGATCTGTTAACAGACGTTTAGAAACGTAGGGATAAGCTTCGCTGAGAACTTTAAAGTTTGGATCTATATATATTGCAATACCTTCAAGCGTCACCAGGGAGCGAATAATTAAGGCGTAGTAGGGCGGTACGCGGAAAGGATACTCATACATCAAGGCTGATAGTTCATCGGTGATGCTTTTAATGTTGAGTTCGGCAACACTGGCTCCTTGGGCATCAGCAAAAACTCTGGCAAAAGCTGGGATAATTGGTGTTAAATCGGTTTCTGGTGATAAGAAATCTAACTTCACGTAGTCTTTTGCTAATCCTTCAAAGTCGCGGTTGACAACGTGGACGATCGCTTCGATCAAACCATAACGCTGTGGTGGCTTAATCTCGCTCATCATCCCAAAGTCGAGATAAGCTAATTTGCCATCGGTTGTCGCTAACAAATTACCAGGGTGGGGATCTGCATGGAAAAATCCATGTTCTAGCAGCTGGCGCAGGGAACACTGCACACCCACTTCAATGAGATAACGAGCATCTATCCCTTGGGCACTAATTTCTTCTGTCTGGGTTAATTTAGTGCCGTTAATCCACTCCATCGTCAGGACGCGACGATTGGTGTATTCCCAGTAAATTTTCGGTACGTATACGTCTTTTATATGACCATATAACTCGAAAAATCGCTCGGCATTTTCACCTTCATGGATGTAATCCATCTCTTCAAAAATGCGATCGCCTAGTTCATCAAGAATCCCAACTAAGTCACTTCTTACCCGTTTGACTTTTTTCTGCACCCAAGCGGCGAGGTTACGCAAAATATACAAGTCAATGGTGATTCCCTCTCTTAAGTCGGGGCGTTGAACTTTAACAGCGACTTCTTCACCAGTTTTTAGCTTACCTTTATACACTTGCCCCAATGAAGCCGCAGCAATTGGCTGCGCCGAGAGTTCGGCGTAAACCTCTTCTGGAGGTGCGCCTAATTCTTCTTGAATAAACTGGTAAGCAATTTCGTTGGGAAAAGGCGGTAATTGGTCTTGTAATTTAGTTAATTCTTCTAGGTATACGGGAGGAACTAGATCCGGTCTGGTAGATAAAGCTTGTCCAATTTTGATGTAAGCAGGCCCTAATTGGGTCAGCAATACTCGTAGCTGAGTGGCTCGGCGGCGGTCATTTTTGACGACAATTCCCCGTTTACTATCCGACCACAATCCAAACACAAAGGATAGAGTTGGCCCCAACACGGCAAAAATCCGCCGTAAAACTTGCACTTTTCTATTTTGATAATGCGCCGCTATGCCCACGGGATCGTAAAGCGTCTCAGGTTGGGCTGCTGTTCTCACCTTTTGGGCTGCTAAGAGTCTTGGTGAGCGTACAACTAACGTTGATGTACCATCTTCTGGCACTACATCAATAACATTTAATTCGTCGCCTCGGCGATTTGTGCCGTTGCGACTGTCCTCCTGAATCGGTCGGGAACTAGGGGGAAGTGTCTTAACAATCATGAAGAAGGCCACCAGTCAGAACGATCACATTAAGTATTGTAACAATATGTTTAGAAATTGGAAATTGGGAATGGGGCATTGGGTATTGGGCATTGAAAGAGGCAGAGGGGCAGGGTGCGGGGGGCAAAGGGGAAAATTCTCCCTTGCTCCCTGCTTTCGTTCGACTACGCTCACGGCAAGCCTGCTCCCTTGCTTCTTTCCCTGCTCCCCACTCCCCACTAGTCTGCTACACTTAAACGGGCATACTAGTTCAATAGTATTAGGTATTGCTAGTTGCTCAAAGATGAGACTTATTATCCTGTAAATTAGAATTATCCGGCATCTGCCCTCATGGAGAATTTGGCTTGATGTTGCTTTGCCTGCGAATTGAAAACTTTGCCCTAATTGACCAATTGGAATTAGAATTTGGCGCGGGACTAAATGTGTTAACAGGTGAAACCGGCGCTGGAAAATCGATTATTTTAGATGCCATTGATGCTGCTTTGGGCGGTAAAGTCTCTAGTAGAGTCATTCGCACGGGGACAAGTCGGGCGATGGTAGAAGCTACTTTCACCTCAAACGCTCCCCTAGCCGCTTGGTTGACCGAACAAGAAATAGATTTGCTTGATGAAAATTCTGTAGTCATTAGCCGAGAAATCACAGCCACTACGAGTAATGTCCGCAGTCGATCGCGGGTGAATGGTGTGTTGGTAAATCGGCAGATCATGGCAGGAATGCGCGATCGCTTAGTGGAAATCACCGCCCAAGGTCAAACTGTACAAGTGGGACAATCTGCCCAAGTCCGCGACTGGTTAGATTTGTATGGCGGCGACTCTCTAATGCAGCAACGTCATAAAGTCGCCGCAAGCTTCAGTGCTTACCAACAGGCGCATTTAGCACTAGAAAAACGCCGGACATCGGAACGGGAACGATTGCAACAACTCGACTTGCTTACTTATCAAGTGCAGGAATTGGGAGCAGCAAATCTGGGCGAACCTAATGAATTGGAACAGTTGGGACAAGAACGGGAACGCCTGAATCATGTCGTCGATTTGCAACAAATGAGTTACAAGGTTTATCAGGCTTTGTATCAAAACGATCATGAAACTCCCGCCGCAGGTGATTTATTGGGAGACAGTGAGGCGACATTAAATGACATGGTGGAATACGATAACCAACTACAACCCCTATTGGAGTTGGTACGGGACGCGCAAGCTGCGGTAATGGAAGTGGGAAGGCAAATTAATGCTTATGGAGATGGTTTAGAAGCCGATCCGCAGCGATTGGAAGAGGTGGAAGAACGGATTCAGGAGTTAAAGCAAATTTGTCGTAAGTATGGGCCGACACTACAAGAAGCGATCGCTTACTACCAACGTATCCAAGCAGAATTAGCCCAACTTAACGACAGCGAACAATCTATCGAAAGTCTGGAACAGCAAGAAAAGGCCTGTTTTGATAAACTTACCCAAGCAAGTAATCAGTTAACTCAATTGCGGAGTAAGGCGGCGGCTAATTTAGAATCACGTTTGATCGCTGAACTCAAGCCCCTAGCGATGGAAAAGGTGAAATTTCTGGTTGAAATATTACCAGCTTTCCCAACTGCGATGGGAGCAGATAAAATTACCTTTATGTTTAGTTCCAACCCCGGTGAACCACTGCAACCTTTAACAGAAGTTGCCTCTGGTGGTGAAATGAGCCGTTTTTTACTGGCGCTGAAAGCTTGTTTTTCTCAGGTTGACGTAGTTGGGACAATGGTATTTGATGAAATTGATGTCGGGGTTTCGGGAAGGGTAGCCCAAGCGATCGCGGAAAAATTATACCAGCTAAGTCAACGCAACCAGGTGTTATGTGTTACCCATCAACCTTTAGTTGCGGCAATGGCCGATCGGCATTTTCGGGTAGATAAGCAAACTATCAATCAAGGTAAAGGTAAAAAAGCTAACAATGATAATGCCGAACAGCGTACCGTTGTTAGAGTTACTACCTTGGATAATTTAAACACCCGTCGAGAAGAATTAGCGCAGTTGGCTGGTGGTAAATCTGCAACTGATGCGATCGCTTTTGCAGAATCTCTATTATTACAAGCTGCTAACCACCGTCACGCGAAGCATACTTGACCAAATAATTACGAATTACGTTATCGTAGCGGGGCGTTCGCGATAGCGTCTCGTAGAGAAGCCCATTACGAATTACTAATTATAAATTTAGGCTGCCAATTCTGAAAGCCGTAAACCAGCAATATTCTCACAGGAAAAAGTCTCTTTGCCCATACATCGCCGACAGATTAACTCTATAATTTGCCCTGCCCAATTGCGGAAAAACCATTGACACAAGGAATCATCTTCTTGAGGAGTTAGAGACAGAGGAATAAAACCTTTCTTCTGCCATACTTCTGCTGCTGTATAGATATCATCAACAAGAATCGCAACGTGATGGACAGTATTAAAACCTTGCCGTTGGAATAAGCTAGCAATCTGTTCATCTGGTGCGTTAGGCGCAAGCAGTACCAAAATCATGCCTGACGGCATTAAGGCTGAGAGAAAGTACATACTAGCATCTTCAGGCAATAGGTTTTGCTCAGGACAAAAATCATCAGGCCATTTTCCTGGCCCTTCAGTAATTTTGGCATCATAGTTAATCAGAGCTTTAGCATAGTTTGTAAGAGCTTCTGAATCAGGAAACAACAGTACATAGTGATCTACGATAACTCGTTCACCAAAAAGATGTATGCAAAATGATGAGTTGAGAAATTCTGGAGTCTTGCACCCATCTTTATACAATAGCAATCCATCATTTTCTACAAAAGGCGACTCCTTATTCATTGAAGTTTTGGCTAAGTTAAAACCTTTTCTAGGATTTAATGGAAGGTTGTTGTTCATAATGCTCACCTATAAAAACAATCTATAGCATTTATTCAAATTTGAGGCTTAGAAACAAGGTTTATATCTACTATTATAGTCAAATACTTTGAGCTAATCTCAGACACCCGCAAGGCAATTATAGTAACTAATAATACTAACTGTCTCTAAACTGGCGCCGAATAATTCTTAACTTATCTCTTCCTTTTATTCCCGATGAAAGCTACGTAGTAGCTTGTCTCTTTGTATTCTTCTGAGCGAGACGCTGCACCTAGCAAGCCAGGAACAGCTTTGTTGCCCTCCCACTCTAGATAATTTTTCAAGTATACGAGCAATCTGTTATTTGAAATTTTCAAATACAGCATTATAGTCTTTCTACTCATGAAGCCCATTTGTCAAGTCCGATCTATACAAATTTAAATGAGTTTACCCTGCAAATTTAAATAGAAAAAGTATCTAAAAATTTGACATAAGCATCTAAATATTTTTCATTGCATAGAACGGTGAGTTTTTATATATTTTTTAGGTAAATAGCATTAATTACAAGTGTTTTTTGGAGTTAGTAAATTTCCTAAAAAAACTCTGTAATTTAGTCCGAAAAGCTCAAGATTAGAAATTAAAAAACAATAAAAAAGCTACAGATGAAGCTTAATTGTGCTTTGTGATATTTATTAATGAAGCCAAATTTATGTCCTAATAGGAGAATTAACTCTAATGGCATCTGATTCAAATTCTGTTTTTGGTAATCCCGTTAATAGTGGTGGTCAGGCTAGCAACCCCAGCGATCCTTTCGCATCTGGAGGCGCTTTTGGCATCCCAACGGCTGACAGCTTCGATTTTGATAAGTATGGAATTCCCAAAGAAGGCAGTTTCGATCCTGCTAAGTATGGCATCCCAACGGCTGAAAGCTTCGATTTTGATAAGTATAGAATTCCCAAAGAAGGCAGTTTCAATCCTGCTAAGTATGACATCCCAACGGCTAACAGCTTTGATCCTGCTAAGTATGGTATTCCAAAAGAAGGCAGTTTTAGTTTAGGTAGCGCTGGCATCCCAACGACTGATAGCTTCGACCCTTCTAAGTATGGTATTCCAACGGCTGATAGCTTCGACCCTTCTAAGTATGGTATTCCAACTGGAGGCAGTGTACCAAGTTTTGGTGGTGGTGGCCCAACTGCTTAGTGGCAATTGTATAACTTGAAGGGCAAATTCAAGTTATACATAATTCCAAAAGTCTGGGTTTATCTATCTTTTAATTATGTGATGTGCAACTTTCACTAAACAAAAATCCCATCCTAGCAAAAGATAACAATTATAATTTTGTAGCTTTTACATAGGATGGGATTTTTATTATCTATGGAAGACTTAGTAGTGGATATAACTCCATCATCTAATACTGCCATTTTAAATTTATTTATACTCTTGCAAAGCTCCTAACTTACGAATTCCTGGCCAAATCATAGCTGTAGCAATCACTACTAAAATTGTGCCAATTCCACCACCCACAACGGAAATCACCGGGCCAAATAAAGCAGCAGTCAAACCGGACTCAAAGCCGCCTAATTCATTCGAGGCACTAATAAACACGCTATTAATAGCAGCAACTCGACCACGCAAATGATCTGGTGTTCTGATTTGAACTAATGTATGACGAATCACAACGCTAATACTATCTAGTGCGCCACCAAGGATCAGCATCAACATAGACAGCCAAAAGGAACGAGAAAGTCCAAAGATAATTGTTACAACCCCAAAGCCAACCACTGACCATAATAAGGCTGGGCCAGCTTTGCGTAACGGTGGTAAATATGCCAGGGTGATAGCCATAGTCAAAGCACCGATGGAGTGAGCTGCTTGTAGATATCCCAATTCCACTGGCCCTACGTGTAAAATATCTTTGGCAAAGATCGGGAGGAGCGCGATCGCACCACCCAACAATACAGCAAACATATCTAATGTAATCGCTGCTAAAATCAATTGATTTTGCCAAACAAATTTAGCACCGGCTGCAAGTGCTTTGAGTGAAATTGGCTCAGTTGAGCGAATACTTTTTTGCTCTTTGATCGCCAGCGTTAAAATAAAACACAGCAACGCGGCGATCGCTGCTAACACATACACTCCTGTAGCACTTCCTAGTAGCGCAATCCCGAATCCCCCAAAGGCTGGGCCAATAACAGCAGCCAATTGAAAGCTACTACTATTCCAAGTAGCTGCATTTGTAAAGGCGCTGACAGGTATTAATTGCCACATCAGAGCATCACTGGCAGGTTTGAGGAATGCTCTAGCGACACCTGTTAATACTAAGCAGGCGTAAATTAGAAAAATTGCACCCTGAGTATAGGAAAGTACCCCTAAAGCTAGGGAGCAGAGGGCTAGCAACATTACCGAGAGTAACATGGTCACTTTGCGATCGCGGCGATCGGCAACATCTCCGGCAATTAAGGTGAGAATAATCATCGGTAGGACTTGCGCCAGTCCTACACCACCTAAAGCGATCGCCGAGTTCGTGCGCTCATAGAGTTCCCAGCCAATCGCTACAGTTTGCATTTGCGACCCCACGAACAGCACTAGCCGTCCAATGGTAAATAGCCGATAGTCTCGAAACTTAAAGGCTGCAAAGGGATCGTGTTGTGCAACCTCAAAGTTATGGGGCTTTGAGTTCTGTTTTCTCGAAGACATTTTTTAGTAGAGTTAAGCCTTCTTCAATGTTGGAAATTTGGTCTTCTGAAAGACCTTTGAGCAGATCGCTAATATGAGCGCGAGTTTGATCTTGGGATTGCTTGAGATGGTGTTTTCCATCTTCAGTTAAATTGAGCAGCACCCGCCGCCGCTCTTGAGGATGAGCAATCCGTTTCACGAAGTCGCGTTGTACCAAACGTTCTATAGTTGCTGATGCCGTGGCAGAGGTGACACCTAAATGCTCTGCTAAGTCAGATAATGAAGCACCAGGATTCCGGTTGATAAATGCTAGCGATCGCAACTGAGGTATAGATAAAAAAGCGGCACTATGGGCACGCATATCCGCTCGGATAAACCGCATCACTAATGGAACTGTTTCCATTACTCTAGCGGCACATTCTTCGGAAGTTGCACCTTGATTAGGTTTATCCAAGGTCATGGGCTTGTTGTTCTCCTAGTTACATAGCCACCCGTGGATAAAGTTTTCCACCAAGGATGGCCAAAATTATTAATGTTAATAAGAGAATTGTACAATCCAGACCAAAGCTATAGATGCTAGTGCCATTCAACAGCATAGTGCTGCGTAACCCGTCAACCAGATAAGTCAACGGATTTAAATGGGAAATGAACTTTAACCAACTGGGCATCAACGAGATCGGATAGATGGCATTGCTCGCAAAAAATAACGGCATGGTTAACAATTGTCCAATACCCGTCATCCTTTCTCGGCTTTTCACCAAACAGCCAATAATTAATGAAAAAATACAAAATGTTCCCGCCCCCATTATGACTAGCAGCAGTACTTGGAGAATAGCTAGGGGATGAAGATTTAGTTTGACACCTAATAAAAATGACAATCCGTAAATAAATATTACCTGAGATAAGCACCTTACCCCACATGCTAAACCTTTGCCCAACACCATCGCTACACGGGGTGTAGGACTAGCTAAAAATTTATGTACAATCCCTAAATCTCGCTCCCAAATTAACGTCATCCCACCACTGAAAATTGCCACAAACAAAATACTCTGAGCCAATATGCCAGCAGAAATGAAGTCTAAATAGGGTAAGTTGCCTGTTGGAATCGCGCGAGTCCGGGCGAAAACTTGCCCAAAGATTAGCAGCCATAAAGCTGGTTGCACAGCCCGAACGACTAAATCAGTGGGATCGTGGCGGAGTTTACGGATTTCCAATTCTGCGATCGCCAGGGTTTTTGTAACTAGCTCTTTTATCGCAGAGATCGAATTTCCTCGGACAGTGGGTGGTGCTTTAACCCAACCGTTGAGCAGTACGTCTGGTTCTTGCTGTGTCACGGTAGTTGACTCCTGATGTTAACTGGTCGCCTGTATAGTGAATAAAGACATCATCCAAAGTTGCATTTGGGTTATTTAAAGAAGCTTTTAAGTCCCTTGGTGAACCTGTGGTAACGACTTCACCTTGCTGTATAATCGCCACTCGGTTACATAAGCTATCTGCTTCTTCTAAAAAGTGGGTTGTTAAAAATATAGTTGTGCCGTAATCAGCACACAGTTGTAGTACAAGCTGCCATACTTGAGTTCGAGCGATGGGATCTAGTCCGACAGTCGGCTCATCAAGAAACAGAATTTGGGGTTGATGTAGAACTGATATGCCGATTTCCAGCTTGCGGATCATCCCACCAGAGTAGTTTCGTACCAAGCGTTTCGCCGCATCTTGCAAACCCATGTACTCTAGAATTTCATAGATGCGGCGATCGCGTCCTTTGGCAGGTATTCCATACAGCTTGGCGAAGATTAAGAGATTTTCGTAACCCGTGAGACTACCATCAGCAGACAGCGCCTGGGGTACATAGCCGATAGCCCGCCTCACAGGATTAGATTGACGAGTCACGTCATAGCCAGCTAAGGTTGCTTTCCCTGCACTGATAGGCAGTAAGGTTGTCAACATCTTAAGAACTGTACTTTTCCCTGCGCCATTGGGGCCAAGCAGTCCAAATACTTCGCCTTGTTCCACAGATATGCTCAGGTTATTAACTGCCGTGAACTTCCCAAAATGGCGTGTGAGTCCCTGAGTTTCCAAAATCAACGGTTTTGGTTCGCTAGCAGGTTGCGATCGATTTATTTTTGTCGTCAGTATTGTCACAAGTTTGATGCACTTCAATTAATTAGTAAATCTAACTATTAGCTTCTCAATAGATTTACCAGAAGTCAATAGACTTCTTGGCATAAATTTGAATCAGAGTAAAAGGAAACTCAGTAGAGTGGCGGCGAGGTTCTTGATGGGCGAAGTATTACTGGCAAATTAACCGCAAACACTTGCTAGAGATGGTTAATAGGTAAAAATTTTCAGAATGCCTACTGCTCAGTTAGAAAGTCTATGCCGCATTTAATTTTCATCAACAAGCTGCAAAACCCTCTTATATAAAGGTTCTGCCACCCAGAATCCTGCTTGGTTAATCAGAGCATCTAACAAAGGTTTTACAGCAGAAATCAGTCTTTGACTTTTAGCTTCAACCAAAATCCCTAAAATCCCTGTGTAACCAAGATTTAGCCTAGCTGCAATCATGCGACCACGACGTTCATCAATCAAAACTTGATTTGCTTTCATTTCCAGCGCTAGAGCGATCGCTTCAGCTTCACCAATATCTAATTCATTGCTGAGTGCTTCAACCAATGTTCGATCTTGAACTGGACGAGTTTGAATCCAGATAAAAGTTTGGGCTTCAGTTGCACCTGCAACTGGAAAGTTGGGATCAGTCAGTTCTCGGTAAACAGCTTCAGGAATTAGAACTGTTCCGTAAAGCTGTTGTAGTAAATGAAGATGGTTAATGGCGGCGAGGTTATTAATGGGTGAAGTATCACTGACAACGATCACAGTCTACCCATCGCCCGCAAGTTTTCTATATCTTGGTCAAAATCCTCGACCCCATAATGCACTGAAATTTGACGACTTGCGAGTAGATGCTGAAATGCTATACGATTCATACCTGCAAACCGACTGGCTTGAGCTAGAGTTAACTTTTCTTTTTGAAAGAGCATGACTGCAATTTCCTGCTTCATTTCGCCTTCAGTCATCCGAGTTGCGGTTAATATTTCATTAGGAATGACGATGCTCATAATTACAATCCTTTCTATCACTACTATTTTAAGAAGGTTGGGTATCGCCAAGGGACAAAATCCAGCACTCCCACATGGATAGCTGGCTAAATCTGCAAAAATGAATTTTAATTAATTGAATTTACTTATCCTAATTCAAAGGTATTCAGGGGAAGTATAACATCGTCCTACTCGGAAGGAGTCATTATGGCATCCAACAAATACTACGCCGTTTTTAAAGGTCGAAAGACAGGTATATTCACAAGCTGGGAGGAATGTGATAAACATATCACAGGTTTTAGTGGTGCGTTGTACAAATCCTTTAAGACTAGAGAAGAAGCAGAAGCAGCATTGGAGGTTGCAGAGCAGAATTTTATTGTGACAACTGAGCATAAAAAAGTAACCCGGCAGGAAACAAAAACAAAAATTATTCCTGCACAAGAATTAATAATGGATAGCGTTTGTGTTGACGCTTCATGTTTAGGTAATCCTGGATATGTTGAATACAGAGGTATTGATACAGCAACACGTAAAGTTATTTTCCATAAAAGTCCAATGCCAAACGGAACAAATAATATTGGAGAGTTTTTGGCTATTGTTCATGCTCTTGCATACCTGAATACAATCTGTACCGTGGTCAAGTTTGCACAGTAGTAGAATTATTAGCTGGTGGTGCTGCTTTTGAAGTGGAATTTAGCGATCGCTCTGGCCGCACTTATGAATCTGTCGGTTTACGCCCAGAGCAAATTATGGTGTTACATTTTGAGCCAGCATCCCCTGATTCAGTAAGGCCAATGGTGACAGCTTAAGTGGTTGTGCCCAGAACTATGCCTACGCCTACGCAGCTTTATCAGATATTCTGAAATAAGATCATATCTATAAACCTTCCACAAAATATCCGATTATGGCGATCGTTGTTTCCCTTAGCCCAGAATTAGAAGCACGACTCCGCGAGAAAGCTACACAGCAGGGACAAGACGTTAGTTTTGTTGCAGCCCAATTGCTAGAGGCTGTCCTAGAGTGGGAGGTGCAAGACTCAGAAGCAGCTATTAAGGGTATTCAGCAAGGATTAGAAGACTTTGAAGCGGGTAGATTCCGTTCGTTTGATGATTTTGCTGACGAGCAACGTCGCAAGTATAATCTGCCAGCCGATTCATGAAATACCGCATTGAAATCTCTAGTGTAGCTGAAGCAGAAGCAGACAGCGCATTTTTGCAGTTATCTCAAGTTACTTCTCCTGAAAGGGCAAGTCAGTGGTATGCAGGATTAGTACAAGTCATTGAGTCTTTATCGCAAATGCCAAGCCGATGTTCTCTAGCTAGAGAAAATGATTATTTTAGCCAAGAAATTCGCCAGATACTTTACGGTCGAGGACGCAATTCATACCGAATAATTTTCACGATTTTGGCAAGACAAGAAATATCGATAGTGCGTGTTCTTCATATCCGTCACGTTGCACAGCAGACCCTTGGTGAAGCACCGGATGACTCTCAGACGACCTAAGAACTAGCAACCGCATAGGGCTAGCTGAAGCATATTAAACATATACCAGCAAAGCGCTCGCATCTGGTAATTTTGAGAGCGATCGCATTAAAAATTATTTAAAAATACCAATTTTTTATAACTAGGACTTATATAACATCTCTGGTTATCTTCAACATTTTATTTCCACCAGGCTGTAATTCGTATTCAACCTTTTCAATATCTATTTTGTAACCTTTTGAAGTGTAATATTTAACTATTTTATCTAAATGTTGTGAATGTTTCCACATTAAAGTTATCAAAGGAAATATTCGGACTTTTTTAGCAATACGCAGCATCTCACCTATAGAATCTAAATGAAAATTGTAATCGAGATGGTCTGAATATAAAAACAAGAAATGTGAACAAAGCGCTAAATCAAATTCTTGATTATTAAATGCCAATTTTGGCAATTCACCGACTTTGTATCTGTTGCTCTTTTTGCCATTTTCATAATCAGACAGAAATTCTTGAATAACTTTCACTCGATTGTGTCGCAAATCATCTGGAGATTTATGATAGCTCCATACCCAATCATTCGTTGTAGCCTTGACTTGATTAATGATGTTATCTACTACTTCATTAAATCTTTGCAATATTTCATCACCAGAAAATTGGTATAGTGGATCAACAGAGACTACACTTTTACCCTGACGTGTCATTTCTGCATTGAAGCTTGCTGGCCCATCCCCAATCCCAATGATTCTTTTATTTAAATCTGCATTTGTTAAATTGAATATTTTTATATATTCATCCATTGACCTGCCAAAAGGAACTACTTTATCTAGAACCATTGCCATAGAATTTACCTTGTCAATAGACTGATTAAACAGGATGATAGCATCAAAATGTTTTATTCACTGAGAGACGGCAATCATTCAGAAGCGCGTTAAGTTCTTTTATAACTGTTAAAGGATTTCTACCTATAAATACAGCAGCGATCGCAGCTTCATAAGGATTTCTACCTGTTTTTTTGACAGCATTTATTGCAGCTTGATTTGATAATCCTCGGACACTAACTAGCCATGCCGCTAATACATGTCCAGTACGTCCAATTCCACCGGAACAGTGTACAACAACTTTCTCATTTTGTTTCTCAGCTTCTATTAAGAAAGGAAGTATTTTCTGTGTGAGGGTTTCTAAATCAGATAAATGGAAATCTGCAATTGGTGCCCAACAAATTAGCTGATTCCCAAATTCCTGTTTGTATATGTTTAGAAGATTAGAGTAAGAACCTAGCTGTTGTTCATCAAGAAGACAGCAAACACGCTTGATATTTTGGCGCTTCATGAACTCTATCCAATCCTGAACATTCTTGTCAGTGTATCCAGGTCGCGCAGCACCAAAGACTATTTGCTCCTTCTCCCAAGCTGGGGCAAATTTGTACATATTTAACTGTCTAGAATCGAGGTTGATAAATCTTACCAATGGCAGAAAATAGCGATGGCTGCGCCAACGCTTTCAGCGAACGCCGTTTAAAAATCTTTCTACAGCCAATGCCAACTAAAGTAACTATACCTAAAAGCCTAATACAATACCTACGTATACACACTATATTACTTTAGAGTTATACTGCACTGCATCTAATCTACCTGGAGAATAATAAGGTAGAACGAATGCTAAGAATAAAGTTTTTCAATAAATTTTATATTTTTGTGAATTGTCTTGCTGCCTATACTACCTCTAATGCTTATTCTTAGGACTTTTGCAGCTTACTTCGCTAACTCCAGTAGTTACCTTGACTAATCAATGAGGTTAAGA
Source organism: Nostoc sp. DedQUE04 (assembly GCF_034530995.1). Classification (NCBI taxonomy): domain Bacteria; kingdom Bacillati; phylum Cyanobacteriota; class Cyanophyceae; order Nostocales; family Nostocaceae; genus Nostoc; species Nostoc sp. DedQUE04. The sequence goes on from NZ_JAVRCA010000022.1 coordinate 31,802, forward strand.
GAAACTAACTAAATACTGATGCGTGTGCTTATAATATTAATAAGTTTTGTAAAGATTCTGAGATATATATGTTGAAAAATGGAACATTAGTTAACAAATGGCAAGTTTATATCTAGTAAAAATGTTCCTATGGCTATATTTGTAGCCTTCTGCTAAGGCAGTAGAATTTAAGCGTACTTATCCTGGTTGGCCAAAAGAATGGAGACATTAGAATTCATAATTTATCCAGACGGTCGGGTACAAGAGAAAGTCACTGGCATTGTGGGTAATTCTTGCGCTGAAGTTACAGCAGCAATAGAGGCGCAGCTGGGGCAAGTACTTAATCATGAGCCAACCTCAGAATATTTCGCCGCCAAGGTGCAGCAACCTAATGTGGCGAATACACACACCACTTACAGCGATTGGTAAGTTTTCACAGTAGTTTAGTGTTATTAATTCACAACCACCATGTCACACTTTAGCCAAATTAAGACTCAAATCCGTAACCTTGATTCTTTGAAAGATGCTTTGACTGAATTGGGCGTAGACTGGAAACCCGGCCCGCGCGAAGTCCGTGGCTATCGCGGTCAAACCCATCCTGCAGAAGTTAGTATTGAGCAGGAAAATGGCTATGACATCGGCTTTAGATGGAATGGCAAGGAATATGAATTGGTGGCTGACTTGCAATATTGGCAACAAGATTTGTCTGTAGATGGATTTTTGCGCCAAGTAACACAGCGCTATGCTTATCAAACAGTTCTGAAAGAAACTGCTCGTGTTGGTTTTCAAGTTTCTGAACAACAAAAAAATGAAGATGGTTCAATTCGCCTGGTAGTACAGCGCTGGAGTGCGTAATGGCTGATTTTCTGCCGTCACTGGAAGAACAAGAAGATAACCGTTCCGGTTTGGAACCAGAATTAGGGGGTTTTTTACGGGATGCCCCAGAACGTTCTGGTTTAGAACCGGAATTGGGTGGTGTGCTACGCCAAAATGGTGTTTATGTTGACGAAATCACCTGTATTGGTTGCAAGCATTGCGCTCATGTTGCGCGTAACACCTTTTATATTGAACCAGATTACGGGCGATCGCGCGTGGTTCGGCAAGATGGGGACGCTGAGGAAATTATCCAAGAAGCAATTGACACTTGTCCGGTTGATTGCATTCACTGGGTTGATTACACTGAACTGAAAAAATTAGAAGACGAGCGCAAATATCAGGTAATTCCTTTAATAGGTTATCCTGTAGAAGAGGCAGTTGCTGCTAGCCAACGTCGGCGTAAAAAGCAAAAGTCAAAAACCAAAAAATCCCGTTATTAAGATAAAAACGTTAAATTAATATAATAAAGGACTGGATATTCCAGTCCTTTTGTTTTTCCTTATGTAGTTAATTTCTGATGTCAGGATAATTTTGAATTCCCTGTAAGAGCTAATTCTCTTCATTTAAAATTTAGAGGATTGTGTTGTGAAAGTAATTTTTCTACTTTTGCCTCGTCTAACCTAGCGCTTAATCTTCTAGTTTCGTGCAAGTCTCTAGTAGTTTTTGCAAAAGTAAAAGTTGAGTCAACAGAGAAAGCATACTCATATCCATAAAGCCTTTCACCCAAGCATTTACAGGTAAGTTTACAATATCGAAGTTAGATTATAGAAATAGAAATCACAAAAGCTACCCCAGTTTAAATAATCTAAGCTGCACTATCTTTTTGGATACCAATTGTTTGCATATTTTCTACCTTTGATATGAGTTATTAATACCAATTATTAATTTGTAATTAAGAAGCGTAATATTTAATCTGGGTTTCCAAACTTGTATCTATAGTTTAGTTTTGGAAAATTGAAGTTAACAAGAATTATATTTATTGGTAGGTTTACTGGTAATTAATAGTAAGACCAGTTTCGTAACTGGATTTCAACAAGTGAGCTTAAGAGCAATGTAGTCAATAAAAACTGGCACAAAATTTGTACCAGTTTTACAAGTGGCATTAAAAGGATGAGTTTAGTTATTCATCGGGAAAAGTCTGTACCTTGCCATCAGGACTGAGAACAACTCGAATTCTGACATTCTGTCCATTTTTATTAGCGGAAACAAAAGGTTTGCCAACTTCTGGCATCCCAGCATTATCAACGAATTCTCTTGCTGCCTTATTAAGGGGGAAAATTCGTTCAATTGTGCCGTCAACACCAACTATCAAACTGTACTCTAATGTTTGTCCCAGTCCAGTAGGTGGTTGCCAACGCTTTGTTAGGTATTGTCTAGCTTCTGCTACTTGCGGTGTGTCAAATAATGTGCCAGTAGCTACTTCTCTAGATGTGGGGTTTTTACCTGCGTCCCCTAATTGATCGATAAATGGATTATTAGCAGCAGTTCTAGAGGAAGGAAGTTGTGAAGTAGGTTTCTCTCCAGCAGAAGATTGCTGTAAAGAACTAATTGTTTCGTCTAGCTGTTGTGAAGTTAGTGGAGAGGGTTGGGCTGGGGTATTGACACGATTCTTATTGGGTATGGTGTCAAGAGATGGAGGGAGGACTGGTGAGATATTAGTTGGTAAGCTATTGGCATTAGAAGACAGTCTGGGTGGCAAATTCCGCAGTTGAGGGATAGCACCGGCTTGGGGACTTGATCCGGTTGGATTCTGTCCAAGATTTGGTAATATGGCAATTTCCTGACCTGGGATTTTCTTGGATGGTGCGCTCGCTCGATTACTAGGAAGGGTTGCAGTCGTCCCTTGAGGTATTGTCAACGTATTTGGTGGCGGTGGAGAGAAACTACTAGAACTAGGGGCTGTTAGAGGTGCTTGAGGTAAAGTGGATGTGGAAAGTGGAGGGGTAGAACCTAGCAAATTATTTGATGGAGGGGTTAGCCCAGGTTCAGGGGTGGGAAAGTTTAGTGAAGATGAAGGTTCTAGAGCAGTCTTTACTGCTTCTGAATTTGATGTTTTGGCTGTCTGCTGTTGCTTTTCTCTAATATTGTTAGCATATTGCCAAGTAACTGGTAAAAAACCTACACCTAATACTAATACTGCGGCAACAGGCGCCCAAGCAGGAAACCTCAGAGTCGAACCTGTGCTGTTGAGAGTTGGAAGTGCCATGACATCAGTTGAGTATTCATCTAAAGCACTTGCCAAATCGAATAGTTGCAGCAAACTGAGTTGAATTACGGGGCCGGATGAGTGGTTGGTGAGAGAACCGAGAAATAAGTTGTGAGTTAAATAGCTGCTTGGTTCTAAGTGGATATTTGCCCCAGGAAGTTGGGTACTAAAGGCATTTAATGTTTTTGTTGAAGACTTTAATTCTGGCTCATCCAGTGCTGTGCTTGACTCCTGGGTACTGGGGAAACTCACCCAAAAGCTTTCTGGAGACTGTTGGAGAAATTGCTGTACATAGTTGGTGACAGCATCACATAAAGCTTCGAGTTGCTCGCGATCGCCCCGAATTGGAACTCTTTGTTCTTCTGGGAGTCGGGGATCGTCAAAACGTAGCTCAAAACTCAGATGTTTGAGGACAGTTTTCCCCATCCAACGAGACAGAGGTGAGCTTTGCGCGAATACTTCTAGCGTGCAAGTCGGTGGTGTGTAGCAACGAATAACTGAATTTGATAGAGGCATGACAGGAACTACGAAGAAGACTATATTGGGATTTTGCAAAAATTGAGCCAGTTGCTTGCAAAGAAAAGTTGGAACAGTGGATTCTTCCACTCAGAAATTTGTCAGGTTCCTTCTGTTATGCAAACTGGCGTGCAAGGAGGAAGCATTGTTGATAGTGCATCGCTCAAGAACTAATGACCATCAAAAAGGAATCCTTACCTAGCAAACTTTTGAAAACGAATTTTGGTTGAGGAATTTCAAATCTAAAATTTAAAATTTTGTTGAACGGTCTATAAGTGCTAGCCAGAGACGGCGATGCCCACCAGGAGCGCTGTAAAAAAGTAAATCTACAAGCAGTTTTAAGGCCAGGTTAGTTAGTAAATCCGTTGAGATTTGCTCGTCCTCTTCCATCCGCTCTTGGTAGGTGTTGCAAAAAGCATCAATATAGTCTCCAAGTAAAGCAGCCTGGTGAGGTTCCCGGTTATTTTCTGCCATTTGTTCTAACAGACCGACAGCACGGCGAATCAATTCCTGGTGCTGTTTGGCTAGGTAGCAGACGATCAAAACAAGCGATCGCGCTTCTTCGACATCTAGCTTTTTTCGCCCTCCTTGACCTTTGCGTAGAGGATTTGATTGGCGCAATCGCCATAAAGCTACGCGGTCTGGCACTCTTGACTCTAAATTCAGATCGGTTGCCGCCGAAAGCATTGCCTCTGAACCAATCCCAGTTAAGGTTTCTAGCGCTAACAGCACCAAGTCTAATTGGGTTTTTATATTGTCCCATTGAACTGTATTTGGCGCTGGAAGCTTGATTAAATCCTCCCACTGGGAATTTGGAGTGGCTGAGTTGGCGGCCGAGTGCATAACTTTTAGCATAGGTGATCGAGCTGATAGGGGATGTTGCTGTTACCCATTTTGAAACCAGACTCTTAAGAATCAAGCTTGGTTTCCCATAAATAGCTATGAGCCGGAGGCTTCAGCTAGCTTTTATATGTGGTAAACAGTAGGTATCTTTGTCTTACTCTAGATGAAAATTTATTTTCGACAAAGTAAAAAATTATCAATTCTAATTAAGGTTTACCCGACTTTCGCTGTTAGCTCCGTATCAGAGTATAAATAAATTATTGTTTTGAATGTTAACCGCTAGCGATCGCTAAGTAATTATGTAGAATACCTCCTAATTTGTTTGCATTTTTAAATTTTGAAATTTCTTGATATTTATTACTTGGTCTTAATATATACATAATTACTATACAAATCTTTTTCCTATTTGCTAAAGGCACTTTTTGCTGCTGGACATTACCCTAACTGAGTTTTATTTGTGTGCAGCCTGTTATTTCAGTATAGGCTGGGCAACATCAGGACGATTGACGCCTCCATAAATAAAACCGATGACAAACTTAAAAATTTGATAAAGTCAGCATTTGAAGATGTTGGCGATTTATTCCAACTAAGTTGGTACTATAACTCTAACCACAAACCACGCACATATCAGAACTCATTTATAAAGTTGATGGGCAGAGGTAATAGTTTAGATATTTACCAAAACCCATGCTTCAGTATGGGTTACAGATAATTCACTCAGTAGAAATAGCAACCCAATAATATAACAACTATGAAAAAGCATTTTTTTGCCTTTTCACTGATAGCTTGTGCTGTCGGTGTGACTCTGCCAACTCAGGCATTTGCAGTTAAGCTGTACGGTGCTGGAAGTTTGCGCGATAGTCTCACAGAAGTAGCTGAATCTTTTAACGAAAAATATGGGATTCCAGTCGAAACGCGATTTGGCCCGTCTGGGTTAACACGAGAACTTATAGAACAAGAATTATCCAAAACTGGAAAATCCGCAGATGTTTTTGCCAGTGCAGATATTAATAACCCTCAAAAATTGTTTGAAGAAGGTTTAAGTGAACCTGTAGTAAATTTCACCAGCAACCGCATGATTGCTGTTGTCAGATCGGGACTTGGTATCACATCAGATAATTTATTGAACTTTTTATTAAAACCTGAAATCAAGTTAGGAACTTCGACGCCTGTAGCAGATCCATCTGGTGACTATGCATGGGAGATATTTGATAAGGCTAATCGGATTAAACCTGGTAATTCTCAAATTCTGAAGGATAAAGCCTTGCAATTAGTAGGTGGTAATCCTAATGCTCCTATAGTTCCTAATGGCAAAAATAATTTAGTCTACTTTTTAGAAGAAACAAAGCAGGCAAATATCTTTTTAGCTTATTACACTAGTGGCAAGACTGCCCAAGCAACAAAAGGTGGTGACAATCTGCAAATAGTAGAGTTACCCGACTATTTGGCAACGAAAGCTAATTATGGACTAACTACACTGAAAGATGCCGATCCTGATGGTGAAAAATTAGCTAAATATATTTTGTTACAAGAAGGGCAATAAATTTTAGCAAAGTATGGATTTAGCGCTCCCTCTGCTTCTGTTCCCGAACATCAAGGTGCGGATGGAATTTTGCTAGCGATAGGTGTAGCTTTTATCCTCAATAAAAAACAAGTATTGGTCAAAAAGCAATTAATAAAATTAGACTAATATAGGTAGATAAATTACTAAATTTGTCTTGTTATAAATCAATCTGATAGTACATTTACTAACGAAGTAAAATATGAATAAGCTCAATACATTTCTTTTTTTCTCTCAAAAAATAGCAAAGGCAAGTATAACTCTAATAGCAGGAATTTCATCGAGTATTCTGCTTACTAACCCTATCCATGCAGCGACCCTCGGTCAAAATATTATTGTTAATGGGGATGCAGAACAAGGGCAAGGAGATCCCATTGGTAATGCTGTTGGAACTGATATCCCCGTTATCCCTGGTTGGATTCCAACTAATAGTTTTAGTGTGCTGAAATATGGAGCAACAGGTTTTGAATTTACTAACCCTTTGGGTAATATAGTTGCTGTTAGTGGACTTCCTGATGTTAATAGTGCAGGACCAAGTTTACGTGGAAAAAATCTATTTTTTGGTGGTGCTAATAGAGGCTCATCAAGTGCTTCTCAAGTAATTGATATACCTAACCTTGCCTCTATAATTGATGCTGGTCAAGGAGAATACGATTTGAGCGCCTGGTTAGGTGGCTACGACACTGATTTAGATAATGTGAAATTGAATATTAATTTTCTAAATCAAAATGGTCAATCTTTAAATACAGCATTCATTACTTCGCCCACTCCAGACAAAAGAAATAACACTACAGGTTTATTATTCCAGTCTACAAAGGGTTTTGTTCCCGTTGGTGCAAGACAAATTAATGTTGCTCTGGATATGAATTATGTCCGTGGGCGAGTGAATGATGGCTATGCTGATAACCTCTCGTTAGTAATTACCAAAGTTCCAGAACCATCAATTTCAGGTTTATTGCTAGTTAATTCATCTTGTCTTATGGTATGGAAATTACGTAGAAACCGCCAAGAATTGCTATAGATTTCAATATTTTCATCCTTTATTTTGATGATGAAATCATAAATCAGTGGTTTTGGTAAAGTCGTAGCAGTTACAGAATCGGATTCAATATTTGGCATATTACTGGCAAAAGTGTCATCTATCTAGTAATGTCCAATTTTACAAGTAAGAGTAAAAATGGGAAATACACAAGAAGTAGCTAGTCGTAACAAATTTTTAATAAAGAGACTTGCAAACAGTAAATGTTAATTGGTGTTTTCTGTAAATATTGTAAGGATTACCATTTGCAAGTGAACTTTATTTGATATAAGCAACAGTAACACCACTGCCGCCATCTGCTTGTTCTGCTGGTTCGTAGTTGTTCACTCTGGGATGCTGTTGCAAAAATGCGTGAACTCCTTGTCGCAGTTTCCCAGTGCCGTACCCGTGAATAATCCAGAGTGGGCCTGTAGCTTCCGAAATAGCTTTATCTAAAATGTATTCGGCATCAGCTACTCGTTTTCCACGCAAATCGATGGTATTTTTGGAAGTCCGAATTTCTGGGACAGCTGGCGGTGGGGGGGTTACTGCTGCTAGGGCTGGTTTGGCTTTAACAACTGGTTCGGGTTTTTGACCATCTAGAGATTCAACATCTTGCAACTTCACGTTCATCTTCATTAGCCCAAAGCGAACGCTTAACTCGCCATCTTCATCAGGAGCAGCGATCACTTCTGCTATCTGTCCCAATTTGGGAACGCGGATGCGATCGCCTACTTTGGGCATAAATCCGATTTTTGGTTTTGCTGGCGTTACTGGCTGATATTGTTGGCCTATTTGATTCAAAGCATTGGTTGCTTGTTGGGCTTCTTGGGCTGTGGGCGTACCTTTCTGCAAACGGCGGATTACTTGGGCAATTTCACCTTTTGCTTGAGCGATCGCTTGTTGGACTGCTATTTCCTGGGAAGCCCGCAAACTGCTTTCCCTTTCCTCCAAACTTGCAGCTTTTGCAGATACTTCTTTATATAAACGTTCCGCTTGCTGTAACAAACTTTGGGCTTCCGCAGCTTTGGTTTCCTGGCGGCGGCGTTGCGCTTCTAACCCAGCAATTACCTGGTTAACTTCATCTGTGGCTTCTCCAACTTGGGTTTTCGCCTGTTGTACCACTTCTGGTTTTAATCCCAAGCGCAGGGCAATTGTCAGGGCGTTAGAACGTCCGGGGATGCCCCACAGCAGACGATAAGTAGGTGACAGAGTACTTTCGTCAAATTCTACAGAGGCATTTTCAAACCGATCGTCTTCGTATTTCAGGGCTTTTAGTTCGCCAAAGTGAGTAGTGGCGATCGTTAACTGGGCATGGTTGGCAAGATATTGCAACAAGGCGATCGCTAAAGCACTACCTTCCACTGGATCGGTTCCTGCGCCGACTTCATCAAGTAAAACTAAGGAATTGGGGAGGCAGTGCGGTCTTGGGGTCTCCCCAAGTGGAGCAACTGCCGTCATAGGGCATGGGGCATTGGAATCTCTCTCATCTCCTTCTACTTCGCCATTTCCCAATGCTTCCAAAATCCGACTAATCCGGCGGATGTGTCCAGAAAATGTAGATAAACTTTGCTGTAAGGATTGTTCATCGCCAATATCTGCCAGCACTTTATCAAACCAAGGTATTTCTACTGGTTCGCGGGCGGGGACAAATAAACCCACTTTGGCCATTAATGCTGCTAACCCCAAGGTTTTTAAGGTTACAGTTTTACCGCCAGTATTAGGCCCCGTAATTGTCACTACCCGAATTTGTGGACTGATCAACAAATCTACAGGAACTACTGGTTGCCCTTGTTCGTGCTGTTGCTGCCACACTAACAGAGGATGTCGCAAGTTCCGCAAGGTAATCATTTCTCTCTCTTCCCGCTGGATAAATCGCGGGGGGTTTGCTCCTAGCCAGAAACTATATCGCGATCTAGCGGTTGCCAGATCCAAAGTGGTAGCGATCGCTAACAACCTCTCTAAATCTGGTTTGACTGCGGCTACTTGTTCCGTCAAAATGCGGCGAATCGTTTCTTCTTCGGCTTGCTCTCTTCTGATAATTTGCCGCAGTTGGTTGCCTAGAGGTACTACTGAATTCGGTTCCACATACAGAGTGGCACCACTGGTAGAGGTATCGTGGACTATACCGGGAATGGCATCTTTTTGGGGTGCTTTTACGGGGATAACAAAGCGATCGCTCCGTTGCGTAATCAGCTGTTCTTGAACTGCACCAGATTTTGCCTGTAAGATATTTTGCAGCTTTTGAGTAATTTGGCTGCGTACTCGCCGCAAGTCTGTGCGAATTTCTCCCAGTTTTTGACTCGCGCGGTCAGTTACCTGGGCCCGTTCATCAATACAGCGATGAATTTCCTGTTCTAGTTCGGGATAAGTCCGCAAATCGGCAACCAAATCAGTCAATATCGGCAAATCTTCTTGATTGTCGATGACACGGCGCAAATTTCTGGCACCAGCGAGGGTGGTAGCGATCGCTAACAGTTCTTCTCCAGCCAAAACTCCACTGCGTTCTGCTCGTTCTAAGGAATCGCCAATATCTTGAATTCCTTCAAATGACAGTCCCGTGGTTAGGCGACTTTCCAGTTGGTAGATTTCTTTGGTTTGCTCTAACAACAGTTCGCTTTGGGTCTGAGAATCAGGTATTTTCAGATGACGTGCAGCTGTCGCCCCCAGCTTAGTTGCGGCAAAGGTGGCAAGGTGCTGGCACAGGCGATGCCATTCTAATAATTCTAAGGTTTCAGATTGGATCAAGGTTTCAACATCTAATCTGAAATTATGGTAACAATTCTAGCTCCTAGATGGATAAATCTTAAAGGAGAAAATTTTGCTTTAATTCAATCAGCCAGATAGTCCGTCACTATAGCCAAGTAATAACTGACACATTAGACTATCTTTTCTGAGAAAATACCCCAACACCAACTGCCATCGAAAACAACAGAGAAACGAATTAGGCAGCAACTATTTCTTGAACTAGAACATAAGGTTGAACGATAAGAGTATTAAATCGCTTACTGCGATCGCCATTCCATTCTCCCACTTGTACTGTTGTGGGTTTGGTAATTAATTGTTTATCAATCCACTGTTCCACTGATGGAATGTTATCACTGGCGATCGCTACTCCAACATCCACCAAGTCTAGCTCAAGCGCTACCAAAATTACTGCATCTCGTTGTACATGAGGAATGAGCCACTCCCACTCTGCCTCATCCATAATTTCTGTTAATTCCGCTCTTAAATCCGACATTATTTCTCAATTTGTCTTGGCTAACAAACTATTTTACATTAATTACTACTTCTTAACTCTTAACTCCTAACTCCTAACTCCTAACTAAACTTCAGATTTCATTTCATCTATTTCAAATAAAGACACAATTACTCCAGCTATAGGAATAGATATAAAAACACCTAATAATCCTGCTACTCTAGCCCCTACTAGTAAAGCAAAAAACACTACTACAGGATTAAGATTCAGCGCGCCTTGCATAATTCTGGGCGCAATCAAGTTGTCTTGTATCTGCTGGAGGACAATACAAGCTATTAATACTTTGACTGCTAACCAAACACCTTGAGACAACACGAATAGAGTAACTGTGCTTACTCCTAATGTTGCTCCTATACCAGGAATAATATCAACAATTCCGACTATTATTGACAATATCAAAGCAAAAGGTACTTTTAATAGTAAAAATACTAGAAATGTTGAAATTGTTAAAAATGCGCTTAATAGTAACTGACCTCTAAAAAATCCCAGAAAAGACTTTCTAATTATATTGGTAAATCTATTACGACGCTGTTTTGGAACTATTTTCAAAATAAAGTTCCATAATTTGTCTCCATCTAATAGCATGAAAAAAGCCACAACTGCAATCAAGATAAAAGTGACAAAGTTCGTCATGAATCCTTGTAAAATAGCTAAACTATTAACAAGACTTGATACAGCCTGATTCCGCAATTGTTCTTGAATAAAACTTAAATCTATTTGTAAATTACGGTTTCGTAACAAACCTTCTATTCCCTCTAATAAAGGGACTAAAGAATTTAAAAATGCAGTGATACTATCAATTAATTGTTGTCCTTGAGATAAAACCGTTAAGCTTACAGTAATTATCAGACCGCCTATAATCACAATACTGAGCAAGAAAACTACACCAACAGCTATACTGTGGGGCAAAAAACGCCGCAGCCCTTGTACAGGATAACTGAGCAAAAAAGCTAAAATTGCTGCAAATGTAAAAATAACAATGACCGATTCAAAATAAGCTAAAAGTTGTACAATTGCCCAGCCAGAAGCAACCAAAAGCAAAAATCGAACTAATGCTAGATTATTTAATCGCTCCCAAAAACTCTTGGCTTCAAAGCCGCTCATAATAATTCATAATTCGTAATTCGTAATTCGTAATTTGTGGTAATTAAACCATAAAAACGCTAGTTGTTTAGCGCGATCGAGTGAGCCACCCTGTAAGATTGAGAGTTATTTGTTGGCAGTCCTTTAGTTTATTGCTAGAGGAATAGAGTTTAAGATTAGAGTAATCTAATAGCGATCGCTACCTCCCTAAAGCATATATCTGTAGTATCTCTAGATTCATCGTCCTAAATCATGCATTTCGTTAATTACTGTGGCACACTTTTGTGTCAACGCTTCCAATTCCTCTTTATTACTGGAACTGGGAGCATCAATCAAGTTACCAATTCTGACGGTGATGGGAACTGCGTGAGGTAGGGACGAGCCTTTTTGTAAAATCTTCTCAGTACCCCAGACACTTACTGGTAATATTGGGGCTTTTGCTTTCGCCGCTAGCAGCAGTGCGCCTCTTTTGGGGTCTGTAATGCGACCATCTGGAGTACGAGTACCTTGCAAGAAAACACCGACAGCCCAACCTTTATTGAGATATTCTAGGGCGGAACGGATGGCATTGCGATCGGCATTTCCCCGACTCACTGGGTAAGCACCATACAATTTAATCGCTTGCGCCAAAACGGGGATATTAAATAACTCTTCTTTCGCCATGTACGCTACCGGACGACGTACACAATTAGAGACAATCGGCGGATCGAAATAACTAGCGTGATTACTTGCTACTAATAGAGGCCCTGATTTGGGGACATTTTCCGCACCATAAATATGGCCTTGAAAATAAGCGTGAAGCATGGGGCTGACGACTGACCATTTAAAGGCGTGGTAAAGTGCCAGACTGATCAACGGTTCGCGGTTTTTGTCCACAGAAGATAATGCAAATCAAACTGAATTTAGCATACGCGATCGCAACACCCAGATCAAACGCAAAAAAGTTAAAGATGCAAATCAGCAACGCACGCCTACAGAAATTGCTTCACATCCCAACACAATTTGGATTCATACTTGCTTGGTATCTGAAAACCAAATCAAGATTGCGATCGCAGAGAATGGTCTTGGAGTTGCAGACACAAATTTAACTAGGTTATTTAACCTTTTTTTGACAACTAAAGATGTGGGTAAGAGATCCAGCTAAAAAAATTAAACAGGTAAATCAGTAGCACTTTGGATGTTTTGTAAAATCAAATCAGGGGTATTACGTTTAATCAAGCCAGTTAATACTTTACCAGGGCCAATTTCCATTACTCGCTCGATACCGTTGGCTGGTAATTGCAGACAAATTTCTCGCCATCTTACAGAACCAGTCATTTGTTTGTTCAGGCGTTGTTTTAAAATCTCGGCATCAATAGATGCAGTTGGCTCGACATTAGAGAGCACTGGCACAATCGCGGGTTGAAATTCCACAGATTCTAAAATGTCTTGAAATTCCGCAGCTGCTGGTGCTATTAAATGTGAATGAAATGCTCCAGAAACTTTTAGGGGAACCGCACGCTTTGCTTTAACTTGAGTCATCAGCGCTTGTACAGCCTCAGTCGTGCCTGAAATTACCACTTGAGCCGAACTGTTATCATTTGCTATCACCACATCAGGCGTTTGGGAAATAACTTTTTCTAACTGTTCGCGGTCAAAGTTCATCAAAGCTGCCATCATCCCATCAATGGAACTATCCATGAGTTCTGCACGACGTTTCACCAGATATAAACCAGCCGACCATTCAAAGACACCTGCTATATAAAGAGCAGTATATTCTCCCAAACTGTGGCCAGCAACTAAATCTGGCTGGTGTCCTCGCTCTCGAAGCAGGTCAGCAAGAATGCTTTCGACCACATAAAGACTTGGCTGAGTATACAGCGTCTGTGATAACTTCTCTTCTTGAGTTTGACAAATTTCAGTTACAGACCAGCCCAAAATATCCTCAGCTTTGGCAAGCTTGTCTTTAGCGGACGGTATATCTAGTAAATCCATTCCCATTCCCAGCGTTTGGGAACCTTGTCCGGGAAACACCCATGCAGTTTTTGTCATTTGTCAATAGTCAGTGGTCATTGGTCATTTGTCATTGGTCATTTGTCATTCACAAAGGACAAATGACTAATGACTAATGACAAAATATTTATCTTCCCCATTGAAAGATTGCCGCGCCCCAGGTAAGACCGGCACCAAAGCCGGATGTCGCAACGATGTCATTGGTTTGAATTTTACCTTGTCGTACTGCTTCATCTAAAGCTAAGGGGATGGAAGCAGCTGAGGTATTGCCATACTGGGCGAGATTACTAATAACTTTATGTTCTGGGATATTCAGGCGTTGGGCAACAGCATCGATAATTCGCTGATTGGCTTGATGCAATATCAGCCAATCTATCTGGTCAACGCTAAGATTGGCTTGAAACAAAGCTTTATCAATTATTTCTGGCACTTTTTGAACAGCAAAGCGGTAGACTTCTTTGCCGTTCATCGTAATCGGTTGGTAAGTGCCTTTGGTGATATTTACATCAGTCAGCAGTTCTTGGGAAGTACCTGCATAAGCAAGGTTGAGGTAATGGTTTTGAGTACCATCACTTTTAAGTGCAAATCCTAATAAGCGATCGCTTTTGGCAGCTTGTAACACCACTGCCCCAGCACCGTCACCAAACAATACACAAGTCCGGCGATCTTCCCAATCTACCCAACGAGAGAGGATATCTGCCCCTATTAACAATACATTTTTATAGACACCAGTTCTAATGTATTGGGCTGCTGTAACCAAACCAAACACAAAGCCAGAACAGGCAGCGGTCAAGTCAAAGGCGACTGCGTTAGTAGCTCCCAATTGCGCCTGTACTTGACAAGCACTACCAAACAAATCATCAGGGGTGGAAGTCGCTAGCAGAATCAGGTCTAGGTCTTCTGGTTTAATTCCTGAAGCGGCGATCGCTTGGCTGCTGGCGGCAGTAGCGAGTACACTCAAGGACTCAGATGGCAGAGCTAATCGACGTTGACGAATTCCCGTTCTTGTAGCGATCCACTCATCTGATGTTTCAACTAGTTCACTCAATGTCTGGTTGTGTAGGGAAGTCGCTGGTACTGCCGAGCCGCTTCCAGTAATTGCTACGCCTAAGTTTTGCACTCCTAATCTCCCAAGCTATCAGCTTTTTGTCTTTTGTCTTTTGTCAGTTGTCCTTTGTCATTTGTCCTTTGTCATTTGCCAGTTGTCCTTTACAAATGACCAATGACCAATGACCAATGACCAATGACTAATGACCAATGACTAACCGCTCTCGCGCTCTAGGATATATTGGGACTGAATTCGTTGTATCACCTGATTGTCAACAGCTTCTTTTGCCATGCGAATTGCATTAAAAATTGAAGGTGCTTGAGAGCTACCGTGACCGATAAAACAGACTCCTGCCACGCCTAGTAGTAAAGCACCACCATGTTCTGCGTGATCCATTCGCTGCTTAATCCGCTTCAAGTTGGGTTTTAAGAGTGCGGAACCGATTTGACCGTGCAATCCTTGGGGTAATTCTTCCCGCAGAATTTGCAGAATCACTTCTCCGACGGCTTCGGCAAATTTTAACAGTACATTGCCTACAAAGCCATCGCAGACAATCACATCAAAGTGACCGGAAAGTACATCACGCCCTTCAGCATTGCCAATAAAATTAATTTGGGAATTTTCGCGTAGCAGTTGGTGGGCGCGGACGGCTGCATCATTGCCCTTAGAGTCTTCTTCACCGATATTCAGCAAACCTACTTTCGGTTCATCTGTACCCAAGACATACTTACTGTAAGCCGATCCCATAACACCAAACTGCTCTAAAAACTTGGGGCGGCAATCTACATTTGCGCCAACATCAAGTACCAGCACTGGCTTACCAGCAATAATTGTCGGAAAAACTGTCCCGATCGCTGGGCGATCGATTCCTGGCAATCGTCCTAAGCGCAGCAAAGCTGATGCCATAGCGGCCCCAGAGTGACCAGCCGAAAATACGGCATCTGCCTTTTGTTGCTTGACTAAATCCATCGCCACATTGATAGAAGCCTTGCGTTTGCGTCTAACTGCATTTAAAGGCTCCTCATCCATAGCGATCGCTTCTTCAGCATTCACGATCTCTACCTGCCCTAAACTTGTTTTTGATGGCAAGGCAGCTTCTATTTGTTGGGGATCGCCAACTAAAAATATATCTACACCCAATTCTTCTCTTGCTCGCAATGCGCCAGCAACGATTTCACCAGGTGCATGATCCCCTCCCATTGCGTCAATTGCGATCCGTACGCGAGTCGATCCCATTGCTCACAGCTTCTAGAAACCTTACAAATTTTACCAGATGGCAATGCCCGAAAAAGCTTAATTTTCTGACCGCCAAATTAATTCTGTTACTATTGCAACAATTTTTCCTGGCAAGCTCAAGATAGCACGAATTTGGGGATTGGGCATTGGGGATTGGGCGTTAGGAGTGCTGAGTAATGAGTAATGAGTTAAGAGTTAGGAGTTAGGAGTTAGGAGTTTTGTTTATCCCCTTGTCCCCTCATCTCCCTCATCTCCCCTGCTCCCCAGTCCCCAGTCCCCAGTCCCCAGTCCCCAGTCCCCAGTCCCTACTCCCCAGTCCCTACTCACCAATCCCTAATACCCAATCAACTAGCGTCCGAACGCCGTAGCCAGTTGCCCCTGCGCTGTTGTAGCCATTTTCTTTATCTGTCCACACTGGGCCTGCAATATCTATGTGCGCCCAAGGGGTTTGTTTGACAAATTGCTTGAGGAAAAGGGCTGCGGTGATTGCACCACCTGGACGCGGCCCTGTATTTTTCATGTCCGCAATACCTGACTTTAACCCTTCAAAATATTTTTCTTCCATTGGCATCCGCCAAATCTTTTCTCCTGAAGTTTGGGCAGCTTTTTCGATCTGGGAAGCAACACCATCATCGGGAGTGTACAAACCAGCAATATCGTCACCCAAGGCAATGACGTTGGCACCAGTCAGGGTGGCTAAATCAACGATCGCATCTAATCCCAATTTTTCGGCATACACCAAGGCATCTGCTAAGGTCAAACGTCCTTCTGCATCGGTGTTGTTCACTTCAATTGTTTTGCCGTTTGATGCTGTGAGAATGTCTCCAGGGTGCATGGCATGACCGCTAATCATGTTTTCGGTCACTGCGGAGATGAAGTGAACTTCCGAATCCGGCTTAATTTGAGCAATTGCTTTTGCTGCGCCGAAGGTAGCAGCTGCACCCCCCATATCCATTTTCATGGTTTCGATGCCGCTACCAGCACCTTTAATGTTGAGTCCGCCGGAATCGAAGGTTACACCTTTACCAATAATTGCTAATTTCTTTTTGGGTGTACCTTCTGGCTTGTAAGTTAGGTGAATGAATTTCGGTGGCAAATCGGAAGCTTGGGCTACTCCTAAAAATGCGCCCATACCTAACTTTTCACAGTCTTCTCGTTCTAGAATTTCTAGTTGTAAACCGTATTCTTTGGCGATCGCTTGAGCAGTTTCCGCTAAAGTAATTGGTGTTACCGCGTTGGCTGGTGCTGCCACTAATTGCCGTGCCAAATTTACCCCAGAAACAATTTGATTGGCGCGGGTTATGGCGGCTTCTTGTCCGCCGAAACCCAGTAAATCTATACTTTCTATTTGTGAACCTTTCTCTTCTGGTTCAGATTTAAAGCGAATATCTTGGTAAAGTGCTAATTCCACACCTTCTGCGATCGCTTGGGCACTTGCGGCTGGATCGTTGTTCCACAATGGAAAACTAAAACCCAAAATTTTGCTTTTTTGCTTTTTTCCTACCCTGGCTACAGCAGCAGCAGCACGGCGCAGAGTATCTAGTTTTAACGCTTCTGGTTTGCCTAAACCCACTAAAATCAATTTCCGCACTGGGCTATCAGCATTTACACGGGTGAAAATAGTACTGTTGGCTTTACCTTTAAATTCTTCTTCAGTAATCAGTTCTTTTAAGACTCCAGAAAACTTTTGATCTAAAGTAGCTAGTTCTCCGGTTAACTCTACTGCATCTTCAAATAATCCAATTGCCAAACTATCGCCCGCCCACTCTAGTAAAGGCTTATCACTAGGTTGAATTGTCATTTTGGGATTTTCTGTAAATATTCCTTCTTGTACCAGTATTGCTCAAAATTCTGGTTTCATGGTGAGGGGAGTGGGTATTGGGCATTGGGTATTGGGTATTGGGTATTGGGCATTGGGCATGGGGCATGGGGCATGGGGCATCAAGGGTTAGTAAGTATAAGTTAACGAATTAGTATAAATAGCACTCGTTAACGAGTCTTTGATCCTCATTAATCCACCTCGGAACTCCGTTAATGAGTCTTTGCTCCTCATTAATCCACCTCAGAACTCCGTTAATGAGTCTTTGATCCTCGTGAATCCACCTCAGAACTCCGTTAACGAGTCTTTGCTCCTCATTAATCCACCTCGGAACTCCGTTAACGAGTCTTTGATACTCGTGAATCCACCTCGGAACTCCGTTAACGAGTCTTTGATCCTCATTAATCCACCTCGGAACTCCGTTAACGAGTCTTTGATCCTCGTGAATCCACCTCAGAACTCCGTTAACGAGTCTTTGATACTCGTTAATGAAGCTATAATCTCCATTCTTTTACCTGACTTTTCGCGTTATATGGAAAAGTCCACCAAAAACCTAACCCCCAACCCGTGGCGGGAAGGGGGAAAATTCAAAGTCTCTCTCCTTTTAGGAGAGAGATTTAGAGAGAGGTTTTCCAGATGCCGTGAAAAGTCAGATTCTTTTACGTCCTGCTTCTTGTCCCATGCCCCATGCCCTATCCCTCGATTTTATTTGTATCAATATTAAATTTACGGGCGATCGCTGCGATTATTTCTTGTTCGTGTGGTGTAGTTTTATTATCAAGCTGGGCAATTTTTTTACACTGAGCCAGCAAGGGTATGGCAAAATCACGATTTAGCTGATTGAGCAGTATATCTAAAGATTTAGGTGATTTGATATTTTGAGCAATCGCATCCAACGAGGTAGGACTGAGTTTTACAGCTTGTAATTCTGGCAAAATTTCTTCTAAAGTCTTGTCTGGATGACTAGCAAGGATCATGTGAACTAAGATTTGATCCATGACTGCTTCTTGAGCGATCGCACTTTCTAGATACTTTTCACTTTCGGCTTTTAATGTTGCTAATGTCTGTGGTGATGCTAAGGAAGTTGATTCATCCAGCTTGGTTTCGTAAAATCGACAAGCAGCATAGCCCAATGAATAGATCATCGTTGCATTGGAACTAGCTGCAATAACTGCACCCGCCAAGGGCACATTTCGCAGCAAGCCTAATCCCGCAGCTTTCAACAAACGCCCTCCACCCAAAGCCAACCCAAAAATTGCTAAAATTTCACCTTTCCGAGCAGGATCTTTTAAATCTAGCCCGTAGACAGATGCAATTTGATAAAGCATTTCTGACTGCAATTTTGTTGTGGCTGTTAAATCAATTGCCAACAATGCCACTGCTATTCCTGGCAAAATACTAGTGGTTAGTCCAACTGTGGCTGCTTTAGTTGATTTTTCCACCATGATTCGGTGAGCAAGCTGGCTGGGTGATTCATTTGGATACTGTTTTTTAAGCTTGTTTACCGCCGCTTCTGCTTGTTCTAAATTAACAAGGTTACTATCGTTAATTAGCCAATTGAGATTTAAGACTCCAGATAGTTTTCTAATCAGCCAATTTTCGCTGAGACGATTTACAACCTGACCGCTGGTTTGAGTTGTTTGCTCAATAAACTTGTGTGTTTCTTTTGCTGTCGCTTCTCCTACCTCGATTGCTGTGTCTAAAACTGCTTGGCCAGTCTCAGCAACAGTTTTAATCAAAGACTCTACTATAGACGGTTCATTTTCTACTGATGATTGAGTCTGGATTTTTACTTCTGAAGTTTCTCTGGATGAATTAACTAATTTATTCACCTCTATTTCTTGGAGTTTGTCTGCCATAGTTTGACACCATCTTGTAAAGCCTCTCTTTTTTGGTTGTAGCGAAGTTTGAGGAGCTTTGACATCTTTCGATAAGTACAATTCGTCAGAGTAAATAGAAATTATTCTGAGCTTTAACTATAGACATAAGATGGATGACAGAGGTTCTGATTTTACCACTGATAACCTAATGTCAACAACACTTTGGCTTCTAAAATAGTGAGTATTTCTGGAGTCAGAATGCCCAGTTTTATTTGCAATCTTGTTTTATCAATTACCCGCAATTGGTGGCAAAGAGCAACTGAATCCCGTTCTAATCCACCTTCACCACTTTGAATTAATAAACAGGTTGGCAAAGATGCACGACGCAAATTTGTTGTTAGAGGAATGGTGATGATGGTGGTGGAAAATTCGGCGACAATATTATCTTGAAAAAGAATAACTGGTTTTGTGCCTCCTTGTTCAGAACCCTTAGTAGGATCTAAATTGGCTAGCCATACTTCACCTCGTTGAACCCTCATTTTAAATCTTCTTGTGTAAGTAGTTCTGCATATTCATCTAATCCTGCCTCCGCTAGTTGACGATCTTCCTGGGCAAATTCACTGTAAAGAGCGGCCATTTGATTTTTATCTATTTGCCAGCTAATATTTCTGCTGCGAAATTTGAGGAAGGCAATAAAATCACTAACTTGTTTGAGTTGTTCTTCATTCAATTTGTCTAATTCCTGGCTGAGGAACTCTTTGAGAGCAATCATTTAAGAGTCTCCAAAAATATGTGTTTAAGCTTTTTAAGGATGCAAATCTTATTTGAAGGTGACGAGATATTAAATGTACTTTACTTTTCCTTCTTATCAAAGAAAGCAAAATCGAGGTTGTGAACTCTCTGAATTTATGTGTAGCACACTTTTTACTTATTAACTCTACCTGTATCAGCTTTACTTTCTAAAAAGTCGTTATCCTGAAGAATTTCATAGAGATTAGTATCTTGCTCTAGCAAGCAAGCGTGTCCACAATGGGGCAAGACTACAATCTTTTTATTTGGTAAGATGTTCCCTATCCGGTTGACTTCGCTTACAGAAGGCAAAAGGCGATCGCTAGCACCAGCAATCAACAAAACTGGTTGAGTTAGACGCCTTAACTTTTCCTCATCAACATGAAAGTCTCGCAGTAAAGACAACCGCCAAAGAACGGTTTCTGACGGGACAGAACGCATCGTTTTTAGCAGATCGTGGCGATCGCTCCGAGAAATGCGTGACAAAGATGCTAAAAATGGCAACAAGCCTAATGCACCGACATCATACAATCCTGATGGCACTAGGTAAGTTAATTGGGATGCCCAACTTAACCAAGGGCGAAGCTGAAAGGACGAAGCTGGGTTAATTAGGATAATTCGCCTAAATAAATGGGGTGCTTGGATTGCCACTTTCATTGCCAAGCAACCACCAAAGGACTCACCGCACAGGTAAACTGATCTTTGAGAGCTTTTTTCTAATTCGGCATCGATCAAGTCCAATACACTCTTAGTTAGGACATCCCAGGTGTTAAGGTCTTTGCGGGGGAGCGCCAAACAACGGACATCAAAGCCAGCTTCTAATCCAGCAGTTTGCGATCGCAATAGTTGACCAGTTCCATCCATTCCTGGCAAATATACCAAAAGTGGATACTCTGGCTGTACTCGTTTAGGAGTTAGAAAACAAGGATTTAGCTCAACTTCTGTGATAGTCATTGGTCATTAGTCATTAGTCATTGGTCAATGGTATAAAACTTTTGGACTGTCGATCGTTGCTTTCAAATAAAGTTCGGTGCTTCTTACCTAAAACAAACGTCCTTTTAGAGCAAGACATTGAAAGTCATAAAAACAATCCAAAATCCAAAATTGAATGGCTCTAATAGCAACCTTGACGCAGTAAATTGCTAATTTCGCCGTGACAGTGTTCTGTCAGTTCAGCCACAACAGTTCTGGCGTGTTTGCCATGATATTTTTTATGATGTTGGGGCGTAATCCAATAAGGACGACCGATTAACACCGCAACTCGACGATAAATTACCAAGGGATGCCAACCACTTTGCTTAAATAAAGGTTCTGAAGGGTCGAATACACTTAAAAGTCTTAATGGGAAGCCATTAGTGTTTACTTCTTCTAAGGAAGCGATCGCGATCGGCAAAATAGCTAAATCTTGCACATTCGCTCGTAATGCCAAATGGGCAAATCCGCGCTGAAACTCACCCACGTGGTTGGGCTGAGTAAATTTCACCATTGGTGCAGTCCCTTCTGGAAATACTCCCACCATCTGCTTGGACTGTAATAGCAATTGTGACTGCGAAAAAAAGCTTTGCTGGCGGTTTTGAGTTTCTTCCAAGGGAAAACACCCCAATTGACCGGTGACAATCTCCCGCATGACTGGAACTTGTCCCATGTAGTGATGGCAAGCAAAGCGAATCGGACTCGATAACGCTGCCATTAAAATCAGTGCATCCATAAAGCTGCGGTGATTGCTGACTACCAAGACGCTCGCATCCTGGGGAATGCGGTCTTCGTAATAGCGGAACATTTGCGTTGAGAATGCCGCCACCAAAGCGCGAGAAATCTCTAGGGGGCTATTTCCACTCATACCTAATCAATATATCTTCCAGTAAACATGGCAATTTGTCTTAATTTTATTTTTACATTTCTTTACTATCGCCATGACCGTCTTAAGATAGAAATATCTAATCTACAAGAGTAATTAGATTTTCTGCATTCTCAATTATGTATTCTTGAACACAAGAATATCTAATATAAACTATTCAAAAAAATTATGATTAGTTAGTTTCCATTTTTTAGGTAAAAATGAGTTTAATTGATGCGTATTAAAAAACGATTCTGGACTTGATAAACTTGCTAGTATGAAGATGTTATTGGAAAAAATGGTAATAATATTGTATAATTACCTGGTTTTGCCGACAAAAGGTAAGATGTAAAACGTTTTAATAAGTTAATTTTTATTTTGTATGAATCTAGTGAAAAAAAAAGAATTTACATTTGCGCTGACCACACCCCTATATTATGTAAACGATGTCCCTCATATAGGCAGTGCTTACACGACGATCGCAGCCGATGTAGTGGCGCGATTTCAGAGATTACTGGGACATCAAGTATTACTAATTACAGGTACAGATGAACATGGGCAAAAAATTCAGCGATCGGCAGAAAGTTTAGGGAAAGCGCCACAAGAATTTTGTGATGAAATTGTCCCTAGTTTCGTGAGTTTATGGCAATTATTAGATATTCAATACGATCGCTTTAGTCGGACTACTGCGCCTCATCATCAAGCGATCGTTAAAGAATTCTTTGAGCGAGTCTGGGAATCTGGTGACATTTACCAGGGACAACAACAAGGCTGGTACTGCGTATCCTGCGAAGAATTCAAAGAAGAACGGGATCTGCTAGAAGGACACCGTTGCCCAATTCATACTAACAAAGAAGTGGAGTGGCGAGACGAACAAAACTATTTTTTCCGCTTATCAAAATATCAAACTAAGCTGACAGAATTTTATCAATCTAAACCGGATTTTATTCAACCAGAAAGTCGGCGCAACGAAGTCCTCAGCTTTGTCAATCAAGGACTGCAAGACTTTTCCATTTCACGAGTGAATTTAGATTGGGGTTTTCCCGTACCAGTCGATCCCAAGCACACTCTCTATGTCTGGTTTGATGCGCTGCTAGGTTATGTCACAGCATTGCTAGAACCAGATACAGAACCGACTTTAGCAAATGCTTTAGAAACATGGTGGCCAATCAACTTGCATCTAATTGGTAAAGATATTCTGCGCTTTCATGCAGTTTACTGGCCAGCAATGCTGTTATCGGCTGGCTTACCCTTGCCAGAGAGAGTCTTTGGACATGGCTTTTTGACCAAAGATGGTCTCAAGATGGGCAAAAGTCTGGGTAATACCCTTGATCCTGTGGCATTAGTTAAGAGCTATGGTAGTGATGCCGTTCGTTATTACTTCCTTAAGGAAATCGAATTTGGCAAAGATGGAGATTTTAATGAAGTTAGGTTCATTAATGTTCTGAATGCAGATTTGGCAAATGATTTAGGTAATTTGCTCAATCGCACCATGAGCATGGTGAAAAAGTACTGTGCTGAGAATAATGTCCCATCAATCGGCAATGAAGGGATTCCTGACGAAAATCCTTTGAAAGCCATTGGTTTACGTCTAGGGGAACAGGTAAAACAAGCATACCAAGAGCTAGCTTTCAGTCAAGCCTGCGTGGTCATACTTTCACTGGCGCAAGCCAGTAATAAGTTTATTGATGAACAGGCTCCTTGGTCATTATATAAACAGGGACAGCAGGAATCGGTCGAAAAGGTTCTCTACGCAGTTCTAGAATCGGTTAGACTGGCAGCTTATCTGCTATCCCCAATTATTCCGAACATCAGTAGCGATATTTATCAGCAACTGGGCTTTGGAATAAACTTTAACGATCAAATACAAAGTTCAGTTAATGCTCCTTTTGCCACCCATGCTACATGGGGACTACTATCGAGCAAACAACAGTTGGGTAAACACCAACCTGTTTTTCAGCGAATAGAATCCCCGAAAAACGATTAGTCCTTATCAAACTCTGATTTTGTTCAATTTTTTTATTTTCTCACAAAATTTATCGTGGCTCAATTTAAATTAGCTGCGGAACATTATCATAAGCCGCTGTGACTAGCATCTAAAAGTTGGTAATTTGTATCAAAAATAACAGGGATAAAAATTGAGGTATCACAACAATGTTGAATAATTTGGAAAACGATTCAATATTTACGCCAGAACAAGTTTTGGAAAATCGGGGTAGGGTCGCCATATTTATTGATGGCTCAAATTTATTTTACGCGGCATTGCAACTAGGGATTGAAATCGATTACACGAAGCTATTATGTCGATTAACAGGAGGTTCTAGATTATTGCGTTCATTTTTCTACACTGGTGTAGATCGGACAAACGAGAAGCAACAGGGGTTTCTGCTGTGGATGCGTCGCAATGGCTATCGAGTCATTGCTAAGGATTTAGTCCAGCTACCAGATGGCTCTAAAAAAGCTAACCTGGATGTAGAAATAGCAGTAGACATGATGGCACTTGTAGATTCTTATGATACCGCAGTTTTAGTTAGCGGTGATGGAGATTTAGCTTATGCGGTTAATTCAGTCAGCTATCGTGGTGTGCGGGTAGAAGTTGTGAGCTTGCGTTCCATGACCAGTGACAGCTTAATTAATGTGAGCGATCGCTACATTGATTTAGAAGCAATCAAAGAAGATATTCAAAAAACTCCTCGCCAAAGCTATCCATACCGGCCTTTATCTGGGATCGGTTTTTTGGAAGACCCCAGAAGTAGTGATGGACACCTAGAAATCCAAGAATAATGGCGTATCAATTTCATAAAAGAGGGAGATGGGGAAAGAGAAAAATGCAAGATTTCTCCTCCACTCCCTCCTTTCTTGTTTTACCTTTGACCTTTTTATTGGTATTTGCTTTAGTCGCCTGTGGGGGTAAATCACCTCCAGCTTCCCAACAAAATACTGCTGATTCATCTAACAAAGATAGCAATTTGACTTTCTTTGATGTCACCCTAGAACAAGCAGATGAAGTGGGAAGACCAATTTGGAAAGTCAGGGCTAAAACCGCAAAATACACCAAAGAAAAACAAATTGGTCAGGCTGAAAGTCCTTATGGTGAACTATATCAAGATGGCAAAATTGTTTACCAAATTAAGGCAGATGTAGCAGACATTGAACAAGATGGGAAGCAGTTGTTTCTAAAAGGTAAAATATTTGCCACAGATCCTAGTAATGGGATTGTGTTGCAAGGTAATGAATTAGAATGGCGTCCCAAAGAAGATTTGTTGATTGTTCGTAACAAGATTAACGGCAGCCATAAAAAACTACAAGCAGTAGCGCAGGAAGTGCGAGTTAAAACCCGCGAACAACGGATGGAATTTTCTGGAGGAGTAGTAGCAAATTCTATCGATCCCCAGATGCAAGTGAGAACTGAACATTTAATCTGGAATATTAAAGAAGAAAAACTGATTGGCGATCGCCCTCTAGAAATTGACCGCTACAAAGATAATAAAATTAGCGATCGCGGTAAGGGTAATTCTGCCGAAGTCAACTTAAAAACAAAAATTGCCACTATCCAAAAGAATGCTCAACTAGACTTACTAGACCCACCAATGCAAATAGCTAGTAACTCTATGACCTGGAACATGAACGCAGAAACTGTAACTACAAACTCACCTACGCGAATGTTCCAGCGTGCTGAAAATGTCACAGTGACAGCCAATCAAGGTGAAATGAAAATACCGCAAAAAACCGTTTACTTAAAAGGTAACGTCAACGCCGTTGGTCAGCGTCGCCAGTCTCTAAGATCCAATACATTAACTTGGTATTTAGATAATAAGTTAGTTGAAGCTCAGGGAAATGTTGTTTACCGACAAATTGACCCACCATTAAATTTTGTGGGTGAAACAGCAGTTGGTAATCTGCAAACAGAAAATATTGTTGTCAAAGGTGGCAGTTCTAGCGGTAGGGTAGTAACGGAGATTATTCCCCAAGAAAGAGCCAATCGTCAGCAGTAAAGTTAGGGTGAATAGGATCTGCTTTCACTCGTAAGTTTTGGGTTGGTCGAGTACTAGACTAGGATCTTAGTAATACAAGCCTTTTGATAGCCCATGAATGGATCAAATCGATTAGGTAAAAAATCCTTGCCAACACCCCAGCAAGCAGAACATCCCCACTATCACGATACAGACCACGAGCATACAGATGCTACTCATGGGACTGGAGAGTTGGCTCATCCCCACATCCATAGCGAAGAGTCTTTACGGCGAATTGTCAATCGATTATCGCGTATAGAAGGACATGTTCGTGGTATTAAGGCAATGGTCGAGCAAAATAGCCCTTGTCCTGATGTTCTACTGCAAATTGCCGCAGTGCGGGGCGCATTAGATAAGGTAGCGCGAATTGTTTTGGATGAACATTTAACTGAGTGTATTGCTAGAGCCGCACAAGAGGGTAATATTGACGTTGAAATTAAACAGTTAAAAGCTGCTTTAGATCGATTTTTACCTTAAGAATGAGAAAAATAATCTAAATGCGTTCGCCAAATTAATAATTAATATAGTGCATCGTGACATTCACCCTGGCAACATCATATTGAGAACTTGTAGATAACCTATTTTTATAGACTTGCCTCGTTTACTCCTAGAAAAAAAAGTGAACGAGGTAAAAACTTTTTCCATAAGATAATATAGCGGTTATCGAATGGAAAATACAGTTTGACTTCACTTCCATTCTTCTCTCCTAAAAGGAGAGAGGCTTTGAATCTTACTCCCCTTCCCTTATAAGGAAAGAACTGGGGGTTAGGTCTGTATTCCACTCAACTGATAACCGCTATATGCTGTAGGATTACGAAGTTTTTAGCTAAACTATGAGCGTAAAAAACTATCAGCTTAATTATTCTTTAACTAGCACTCTAGATAAACCACTAATTCTTTTTTTGCATGGCTTCATGGGTAATATTAATGAATTTGATGAAGCTATAAAATTACTATTTAACGAATTTTCCTATTTAACAATTGATCTCTCCGGACATGGAAAAACTCAAGTTTTGGGTGGGGACGAATACTATACAATGGCAAACACTGCTCATGCTTTAATCAACTTACTGGATGAGTTAGAAATTGCCAAATGCTTTTTAGTTGGTTATTCAATGGGTGGAAGATTGGCTTTATACCTAGCCTTGAATTTTCCAGAACGTTTTTATAAAGTTGTGCTAGAGTCAGCTTCCCCAGGTTTATCAACAGCAACAGAACGATTAGAACGGATTAAACTTGATACACAAATAGGTAGAAAATTAACAAGAACCTTTGAAAAAACTGATTTTATTGCTTTTCTATCAAATTGGTACAATCAGCCGATTTTTGGCGATATAAAAAATCATCCAGAATACGATCGCATGATAGAAAGTCGCTTGCAGAACAACCCGCAGGAATTAGATAAATCATTGCGCTTTATGGGTACTGGATGTCAGCCTTCTTTATGGGAAAAACTACAATGCAGTACAATTCCCATGCTTTTACTAGTGGGTGAATACGATCAAAAATTTATATCTATTAATACAGAAATGGTTAAAATATGTGAGTTTGCTCAGATAAAAATAATTAGTAATGCTGGACACAATATCCACTTTGAAAATACCTTGGCATTTGTGGAAAATATCAAAACTTTTGTGTCCGCAGCAAGTTAAAAATTAGGATAACTTCACTACTTCTTTACTGCCTTGCTAGAAGGAGTTGGGGATGGTGACAAATTCGGGGCTATTGGTTGTTTAGCTGCGGTTACTTCCTCTTGCAACATTTTCTGATAAACCTTAGGCAAAGAGCTACTAACAGAATTAGTTTCTATACCATATCCCAGACTTGTCCAAGTGGGAGAGAGTCGCCGCAAAACATCATTTAATTTTCCCTGACGCAACAGTTGCGAAATATTAGTTCCCCAAACTTTAGAATCATTTAACCAACGGTAAACTACTACATCTTGATATTCTGCTTCAAAACTATAAGTAGTCCAAAACATCATTCGCATCGGCTTTGGGTGATAAAGAGGAGCTAAACGATACCAAGTAATGTTGATCATTTGATATCTGCCAGCAGCCGTAGAACAATTACCTGTATTGGGGCCTGTGACAATTGTGACGCATATCTCAGGATGTCGGCTAAGGTCGTTGACTTGCTGTCCCCCATACAACAGCGAATAGGGACGGTTTCCACTAGCCTCACTTGCCGAGATGGTTCGCATTAAAGCGCGGATATAAGGGTCGCCCTCTTTCATCACCAAAGGCGGCTGTTTATTTTCAAAGATGGGATCGGGAGGCGATCGCAAGTCTCCAATATACCATTGCAACAAATACACAAAGCCGAGAAGCGCGGCTATTGGGCCAATAAGTTTTTCAACACCTTTGAATTCAAAGCCTTTCAGAGTCTGACTCCTTCAAATTCACTCTTTTTGCTAACAAAAATCACCGACGAACTGATTCGAGTAAAGTTCACACCTGATTGTTAGTTATTATTTCCGATTTGCTCATTTTTTGAGAAATTAGCAAAAAAGAGTATAAATACAGGAGTTTGTAAGTAACTGAGGTACAAAATGCCGGACTGACGCATCAAATATAAAGAGTTTCTACCTCCTGCCTTAAAATCCGTAGCTTTGTACTTCATCTAAAAGAAAACTACTGTAAGTATAACAAGCGAGAAACTCGCAAAAATCTCGAATAAGTATAAAGTCAATTGATTATAGTAGCATCTGCTCTCAGTAATAATTGCTTCTTTGCTCAAATCGGGCGATAGGTCGATACAATCTCATTGCGAAGGTTTTGATTTAATTTGACACCAATGCCCAACTGCGATCCCCAATAAAAAGTCTGTATTACGACCGATTGAGAACTGCGATCGGTGAGATTGAGTATTTAATGATACTAATTTTAAAAAGAATGCGACAGATACATAGGGACATACCTTTGTTCTGTCTGGCTTTCTTAGAGCTAATTTGTGAAATCAAGTAAAGTACTTGTCTAATAAGGGTTTCAATAATTTAAATCAATCCAGATTTATTCGCTGAAATTCAGACCTAGTAATGAGTTGAGTACCCTTAAAATTTTCTTTACGAATCAGCTCTTAATTTTGAATTGGTATGAGTCTGTTCCTGTAGCCCCACATCATTTTTGTATTTTAAGATACCAAGAATTTCCTGAAGACACTGGAGATAACAAATGTTACTGTGGGCTAGTTGAAAACCAAGAGGCAGATTAGCCTTTATCAATATTGAATCTGCTTTGTGTTTTTACACAATAGTCATAGTCATGGGCACAATATTCAAGTAGCTTGAAATATGAAAATCACTCATATTCACCACCAGTTTGAAAAACTATGGTTAACCGTTTTACTTCCGTGAGTACTGCTCTCACACTTAAGGTAGTTGGAATAATCTGCATTTTGTCCTTTTTCGTTGACTTTTTGATTCTGTTGTTACCCTTTCAACCCACCGATCGGGTATGGCAAATCAATTTGGGAACAGCGCTTGTCGATCGAGGAATTGTTCCTTTGGTAGGTTTGGGGCTTCTGTTTGCTGCCTATTGGATTGAGAATGCTGATGCAGCAAGCGATCGCCCCCAGGGTATCGACTTAAGATTTCCCGCCGCGATTATCTCCAGTATTTTAGGGTTGATGTTCTTGCTGATTTTTCCCCTGCACTTAAATAACGTCAATCAAGCCAAGACTCAAACACTCAACCGAATCACCCAGGAAGCAGATCAGGCAGAAACTCAACTGAACACTCGCTTATCGCAATTGCAAGCACAACTGAATACTGACCAAGGAAAAGCGCAACTAGATCAGCTGCGAAACCAAACCAAAGCTCAGTTTAGTGAAATCCTTAAAGATGACCAAAAATATAAGCAAGCAATTGAAAGCCCTCAAATTCCCGCAAATATCAAAGAGTTACTCAAGAAGGCTAAAACAAATCCCCAAGTACTTGACAAAGCTATCGAACAACAAACAGAT
Source organism: Nostoc sp. DedQUE04 (assembly GCF_034530995.1). Taxonomy (NCBI): domain Bacteria; kingdom Bacillati; phylum Cyanobacteriota; class Cyanophyceae; order Nostocales; family Nostocaceae; genus Nostoc; species Nostoc sp. DedQUE04. The sequence continues at coordinate 61,660 of NZ_JAVRCA010000022.1, forward strand.
GTTCAAACGCTGCAAACTCAACAACTAAGCCAAGTTCGCCAGCGCCGAGACGAAGCACTGCAACAAGCTAAAGATACTGCTTGGAAATCTGGACTGAGGATTGGTATTAGCAGTTTGCTATTGTCCATTGGTTACATTATCATCGGCTGGACAAGCTTAAGAGGTAGGGGTGCTGTACAAGGTGGTAAACCTAGAACTGCCGCACGTTAATCCACTATTGGCATGGCAGTAGGGAGTATCCAAAAATTATTGACGGCTGATACTGCCATGCGCCTAATAGCTAATAACAATAAAAAGACAACGATCGCTGAGTAAAATCGCTATAAAACTTGAGTAATGTTCTCAATTTACATACTGACATATAACGAAGAACTAGATATTGCTGCTTGTATCGAATCGGCGATGTTATCAGATGACATCATTGTTGTGGATTCATGCAGTAGCGATCGCACTGTGGAAATCGCCAGTCGCTATCCCATCCGCGTTGTCCAACACGCTTTTGAAAGCCACGGACGCCAACGTACCTGGATGTTAGAGTCTATCCCCCCGAAGCATCAATGGGTTTACATTCTCGAAGCTGACGAGCGCATGACACCAGAATTGTTTGCAGAATGTGAAAAGGCAAGTCATAATCCAGACTACATCGGTTACTATGTGGCTGAACGCGTCATGTTCATGAATCGTTGGATTCGCTACAGCACACAGTATCCGCGTTACCAAATGCGACTCTTCCGCCACGGTAAAGTGTGGTTTACAGACTACGGTCATACTGAGCGAGAAGTTTGTGAGGGTGCAACTAGCTTTTTAAAAGAAACATACCCACACTACACTTGTAGCAAAGGTTTGAGCCGCTGGATTGACAAGCACAACCGTTATTCTACGGATGAAGCTCAAGAAACATTGTATCAGCTAGAACAGGGTAAAGTTAACTGGCAAGATTTATTCTTTGGTAAATCGGAAGTCGAAAGACGGCGTGCCCTGAAAGATTTGTCTTTGCGTTTGCCTGCTAGGCCGTTGCTCCGGTTTGTATATATGTATTTTATCTTAGGCGGATGCTTAGATGGACGCGCCGGAGTCGCTTGGTGTACATTGCAGGCATTCTATGAATACCTGATTTTGCTCAAAGTCTGGGAAATGAAATATCTACCAAAACCTAATTTAGATACAACAGCGATTTTGGTAAAAGAGAGTACACAACAGGTGCAGTGTGCGGATTCTGAAACTACACAGGTTGATGCGGCGTGAACAGGGCTGAAAATCCTTTTGATTTCCAGTAAAATCAGCGATCGCAAAATCATATGGTGCACAGATGTGCTACACAGATCCTTGACTTCGTAAAAGTTGTCAGGGATCTTGTTTTTTATGAATCAAGACTAGATAAAAGGCAATACAGTTCAGTTGGACTTTGGAACCAGAGTTTTACCCTTAACTGAACCGTATTGAGATAAAAGGGACTTCCAAATAAAAAACATCCCAAATTTTCTAGTGGGATGGGTGTCCTCATCTGTATTCAGGGCAAGCAGAATACTTACCCCACAAGATGGATAATTTATTTCTTAGAAATCCTTAACAAATTAATATTTTTAATAGAACATTATCATAAAAGCCGCTCCTGTTCAAAAGTGAGTGACTGAACAGATAAACTAATAAATTATTTTATCCAGTAGTACTTGCACAATCATCAGCAGCTTTTGATTAAGCGCGGTACATTAATAATATCTAAGAACTTGCAACAATCATTTACAAGTCTTATAAAGAAAAGTAATATCCTCTAAGAATAAACAGTTGCGATCGGATTGGTGAATGTCTATGTGTATGCTTATAGGAAAATAGCTAATTTCCAGCAGCAGGTACGTGTTTTTGCGACAGCAAGCAACTTGCTAGCGTTTTAGACAGTTGCTTGCGGCAAAAACTGCCAAAGTTAAAGCCTTCGGAATTTGACGAATCTGCTGGTATGGATACGAATAACAAAAGTTCCTCTAGCTTAAAACAGGAGAATCGGGGCTTGGTAATCGATCGCCTAAAACAGGACTTAAAAAACGACCTGATTGCTGGTTTATTGGTAGTAATTCCCCTAGCAACCACTATCTGGCTGACAATTACCATTGCGACTTGGGTAATCAACTTCCTCACCCAAATTCCTAAACAATTGAATCCCTTTGATGGGTTAAACCCAGTTTTAGTAAATATACTTAATTTATTAGTAGGATTGGCTGTACCCCTACTAAGTATATTGTTGATGGGATTGATGGCTCGGAATATAGCTGGGCGCTGGTTGTTAGATTTTGGTGAGCGATTATTACAGGCAATTCCTTTAGCAGGACAGGTATACAAAACTCTCAAACAGCTTTTAGAAACAATACTAAAAGATTCTAATGGCAAGTTTCGCCGAGTAATTTTGGTAGAGTATCCCCGCCGAGGAATTTGGGCGATCGCTTTTGTGACTGGTGTAATCAGCAGTGATATCCAAGCCCAGATATCTCGCCCAATGCTAAGTGTTTTTATCCCCACCACCCCAAATCCGACTACCGGATGGTACGCAGTTGTTCCTGAAGACGAGGTGGTGAACCTCTCAATGTCGATTGAAGACGCCTTTAAAATAGTTGTTTCTGGTGGCATTGTCGCCCCTAATACGCCTTTTGTTTTCCCTCAAGAATCCACACTGGAAGTGAAACACGACGAAATCAAGCAGTAGGTTATTCCCGTTGAAGAAACTTAAAATCAATCTGGCATAGTCACAAGCAAATGCGTAATGTTGTTGTTTGAGTGTGCCAAAATTGATATAATTATAAGTTTGTTTTGCCTAGTTAATTCAGTTCTTGCACAATCACCCCTCAGTTTTATGCAACCTCGTAAACCCCAGCAAATTGCTCGTGAATTGGCGCTTTTAAGCCTTAGCCAATTGCCAGTCAACCCAAAGAAATTAGATAAATTAGAAGACGATCAACTAGTATCCAAGTTGGTGCTAGGAGCAGTACGTACTCTGACCTCAGAAGTACAAGATACCCTCGATAATGCCGCAGGTGAACTGCAACGCAGTAACGATCGCCTCTTAAGCAGCCAAACTCGGGCCTCCGACCTCAATACTGCCAGAACAATGCTTCAAGAAGCGATCGCCTGCACCCAGACAGCAATCAATCAGTTGGGTACAGCAGTCGATTTCCCAGTATTGATTCAATTAGCTAATCAAGACAAGGGAGTTCGGAATTACGCTAAAGAGCTTGTAATCACCGTCAACGAAAATCGACACATTATAGATGAACTCATTTCTGCGGCCTTAGTAGATTGGCAAGTAACTCGTCTCGCCCAAATTGACCGCGATATTTTGCAAATTGCCGTGGCAGAAATGAAGTTCTTGGGAGTTCCAGACAGTATCGCCATCAACGAAGCTGTGGAGCTAGCCAAACGCTACAGTGGAGACGATGGTCATCGGTTTATTAATGGTGTTTTACGCCGAGTCACCGAGCAGAAAAAAACTGCGTAGTACTGCCGCGGAATTCATAATTTCTTTACTGCCGTGGGAAAAAGTCTGTAGCCCCTTCTGCGGCTTCTTCCAAGCGGAACCTCTTCCAAAGGGAGATGCTGCGCAAACAGAGGAAACCTCTTGTTGTAACGATTTTCTTTAAACTGGCGTTGAAAGGTGAGGATAACCCGGAAGTTTTCACCCCAAGAAAAAGTACAAAGTTAAATTAAACTCATAATTTATAACTTATAACTCATATAACTAATACTGCTGCAATGGTTTTTAATTGGTTCCGTCGTCAACATAACGATTCCTCTAACACTCCCTCCGATCAGAAACAGGAAGAAACTCCTCCTGCAAAAGAACCCCAACCAAAGCCAGCCGAAACCTCCACACCAACTGCTGAAACTACACCAGACACAACGGCAGATTTATTGGCATTTGCGAAAGCTGCCTACAAAAATATTCAGCAAAAACAGCAAGTCGAGGTAGTAGAAACCCTACCCGATCCAGCAGATACCTTAGCACCATCAATAGAACCTGAAACCGCAGAAACGGCAACTGCGGAAATAACCGAACCAGAAGCTACTAATACAACCGTAGAAACAGCACAGCCAGAAGTTATCCAAGCTGCTAGTGAGGAAGAAATTACAGAAGATTCTTCAGTGGCAGCAATTGCTGAACAGCCTGATGTTTCCACCACAGAACTCACGGCAAGCGAAGTTGAACCAACACCTAGCGAACCACTAGCTACGCCAGAAGCAACACAGCCAACAGCACCAGCTAACTTATCCTTTTTAGAACGGGCGGCGGCAGAACGGCAAGCCAAGCTAGAACAACTAATAGCCACCGCCATTGAAGTTCCAGAACCGGAGGTAGTACAGCCAGTAGCTACAACCTCAGAAACAGGACAGGAAAGTCCCGGACTGCTATTTGATGATGGGTTTGTCTGGTCAGCGAAAGTTCTAGCAGCTCAAGGTAGGAGTGCAGAAGACGTTTCTATTGAAGAAATTACCTGGCTGAAAAAGCTCCGGCAAGGGTTAGACAAAACTCGCCGTAGTATTCTCAATCAACTGAAGGCGATCGTTGGTCAAGGGCCGCTAAACCAAGCTGCTGTGACGGAAATTGAGGCATTGCTTTTGCAAGCTGATGTGGGTGTAGAGGCGACAGACTTTATTATCAATGCTTTACAGACAAAACTGCGAGAAGAAGTTACTGCACCTGAAGAAGCGATCGCTTTCCTGAAAAAAATCCTCCGGGATATGCTGGATGCACCGAGCAAAACATCCCACAAAACTACCTTTACGCCAGAAAAAGAAACCTTGAATATTTGGTTAATCACTGGGGTAAATGGTGCCGGTAAAACCACTACCATCGGCAAAATTGCCCACTTGGGACAAAAATCTGGCTATAAATGCTTGATTGGCGCAGCAGACACCTTCCGTGCCGCCGCCGTGGAACAAGTAAAGGTTTGGGGTAGTAGAAGTGGCGTGGATGTAATTGCCAATCCGGGAAAAAATACAGATCCGGCAGCAGTTGTATTTGATGCGATCGCAGCTGCCCAAGCGCGTCAAACCGAATTACTTCTGGTAGATACAGCTGGGCGACTGCAAAACAAGAAAAATTTAATGGACGAACTCGGTAAAATCCGGCGAATTATCGACAAAAAAGCCCCAGATGCCAAAGTAGAATCTCTTTTGGTTCTAGATGCAACTTTAGGTCAAAATGGACTACGGCAAGCTGAAGTTTTTTCCCAAGCTGCCCAACTCAGTGGTGTTGTCTTAACCAAGCTAGATGGCACTGCTAAAGGCGGCGTTGCCCTTGCCGTTGTACAGCAGCTAGGTTTACCCATTCGCTTTATTGGTGCTGGCGAAGGAATTGAAGACCTACGCCCCTTTTCGAGCTATGAGTTTGTCGAAGCTCTTTTGAGTGGTTAATTGAAAAATTTCGAGTTAAAAATTTTTCTTACCAAACTTAGGACTTACGCAATATTGTATTATTCTTCTCTGGGAGACACTGCGCGTTGGCGTCAGCCTCTGACAGAGAAGGAGGTTCGATAAATTAAGCTTTTTAGCTATTTTTGCGTAAGTCTTAAAACTGATAAATTTAGGGATGACTGGTGTTGGCTATGGCGACTTACTCGTGCAACGTCTATCGAGAGGTTGGAATTCTGATGGTTAAATGAAAAGACTCTTTCTGACTTTTGACTTAAAGTTCTTAGAAGATATTTCTTCTATTTTTAGTGTCATCTCTTCTATTCATATCTTACACTTACCAAATGACTCACCCCTAGAATAAATTACAGGCTAATGGTTTAACTCTGTTACCTTTGACTAAGAAGATAGAGTTACTTCACTTTTATCCAGTTTTGATGGATTTAAATTTTGCGTATTCAGCAACTCAAAATTTACAAAACGAGAAATTAAAAATGGAAAAGCTCAATCTTGGCGATTATCCGAGCATTTATGGTGTACAAATTAAGTATTTGAAAACTTATTAACATATACTCAGGTTTGGGAACGAGTGTAGTTCTGTTTTTGAGCAAATCAAGCTCGATTTGAGCGCTTATAGAGGTTTTTACTCAAAAGACTTCTAGTCTTCTAGTTGCTTCTGCCCAAAAAGTCCCTCTGAGAGCGTTAGAAATTATTCTTTGAATAAAGTATTTTTATGACTTTAGAGATATGCTTTGGTAATTAAGTTATGGAAAAATGAAAAATTTTCTGATATATCAGCGAAACTAGTAATTTTTACGGGTAAAATTTGGACTAAAAATACATGATTTGAAATAACTAATATTCCATCAAAAATACAATAAGCAAATAAAATACTTATAAAATTTGCCTGTTACGTCTTTATACTCTTGCTAAAATGGCAAGTCTTGTCTAAATATGGTTTAGCAATGCCAAAGCCAAAAGATTTATAAATCATCTAAAATCTGCCAATATAAAGTGCAATAATACCCGTGCCTGTGTCTCAACTGCCCTCTCAACCCACTGATAATAGTAGTAGTGCCGCGACGGATGTCACACCAGTCGTGGCACTCAAAGAACTCGTGGCAAGGTTGCACCGGGAACAGAACAAAATTCAAGATTTGCTAAGTTCTTTAGGATTTGCCCTGAGAAGTTTCAATAATTTGAATCAGTTTTTGGAACTGATTCCGCTGATGGCAACAAGAGTGACAGATGCAGACGGTAGCGCCCTGTTTCTCTACAAACCTAATGGTCAAGTCAGGTTAGAACAGTTACATTGGCAAGATAGTGGCCAGCGCAAAAATATCCGCAAAGCGCTAGAAATAGCCAGTAGTCAAATCACGCTTTTACCCAATGCTGCCCCTCTAGCGAATGCCACGGGGATTTTAGATGACCAGATGCATCGCTATTTGGGGCCAGATGTGCAAATCTTTGGTACGGCGATTCTGGTAAAGCATACAGAACGGGGATGGCTCTATGTCTTGAGCCGCGATCCAGAATATAGTTGGACAGAAACCAGGCAAAAGTTAGTTAGGTTAGTGGCAGACCAAACAGCAGTAGCGATCGAAAACGATGAACTAGCTGTAGAACTAAGAAAAAAAGAACGCTTAGACCAAGAATTAGAAATTGGCGCAGAAATTCAACGGCGACTTCTACCACGTCAATGCCCTACAATTCCAGGTGCAGTTTTAGCGGCACGCTGTAAACCTGCCAATCGCGTCGGCGGAGACTACTACGACTTTATTGCTACCAATCATAATAAGATTCAGCCCAAGATCAAAGGTGGCAGCGAAACTAGCCGCTGGGGTTTAGTTATTGGAGATGTCATGGGCAAAGGTGTCCCTGCTGGGCTGATTATGACGATGATGCGGGGAATGCTACGGGGAGAAGTGTTACATGGTAATTCCCCAGCCGGAATTCTACAAAACTTAAATAGAGTTATGTATGCGGATTTGGAAAATTCCCACCGCTTTGTAACACTATTTTACTCAGAATATAACCCCTACAGCCGAATTCTGTCTTATAGCAATGCGGCACACAATCCTCCTTTATGGTGGCACGCAGCTACAAAAACTGTCACCCGTTTAGATACTTTGGGAATGTTAATCGGTTTGGATGCTAACAGCCAATATGAAGATGCCCAGGCACAGCTAGAGCCTGGAGATACAATTATTTACTATACAGATGGCTTAACTGATGCCGCTGCTGCTGGTGGCGATCGCTTCGATGAAGACAATTTTGTTACTAGCTTCAATACTGCTTGTAAATACTGCAATGGGCCAGAGGAGATTGTAGATTACCTATTTGACCAAGTTCAGCAATTCATCGGTGCTGATAAACAAAACACTGATGATATGACACTAGTTGTTCTGCAAATCTTATAATCATTGGCTATTTATACTCGATCGAGTCCATTAGTCAATGCTTGAGTTTATGGTGACAGAGGATTCACCACAGTGATTACACTAAATTTAATTTTTTATTTATTTTTCTTTGAATTTTCGTGGCGATCGCCCAAATGGTTGCACATCAACCTTTTTTGTGAACTTGTTTGTATTTAGCCTTTAGGATAATACATAAAAAATGATCGTTAGAATACTTTTCTGTTCAATTAAAAACTATATATTTTGCACATCTAGCACAGTAGGAAACGCCAAGGGGGAGAGCAGGTAAAAGGTAAAATGTACAAGGTAAAAAGTAAAAGGTAAATTTACTTCTTCATTTTTGCTTTCTTTCTATCCTTGTGACGCAAGCATTTGGTCTGCTCCCTTTTGGCGTTTTAATTTTTCTTTCTCCGCCGTAGCAAGTTCACAACAGCTACGACGGAGTTTTGCTTTCTTTGTTTCTTCGTCCTAAATTTGGTTTTTTAAACTTCCTTGGTATTTCAGCGATTAAGCTTCATTTAATAATTTGTCAAGATATTTCTAGAAAATATTTTCGATGAAGAATTTAGATTGCTATTCTTGCGCCCCAGCTTTTTGCAGACTCCGCACCACATTTTTATAACCATTAAATTCTGCAATCATCAAAGCAGTATAACCGCCACGGTTTTTCAAATTCACATCTGCCCCAGCTTGGAGTAATAACTGCACAATTTCGCCATAACCTCCTGAAGCAGCCCACATCAATGATGTGGCCCTCGCTGAGTCTTGAAAATTCACATCTGCCCCCTTTGTTAGCAGCAAATGTACGATCTCTTTGTGTTGGCGTTCGGTTGCCTTGATTAAAGCAGTTTTGCCATCATCCCCTGGAATGTTGACATCAACTCCATAGTCTAGCAACACTTGCACCGTTTGGGTGTGTCCTTGTGATGCAGCCAACGTCAAAGGTACTTCACCAAGATTTTTCCCATTTATATCTCCGCCAAAACGTAGCAGTGCCTCGACTATTTGACTATGTCCCTGCAATGCTGCTACAAGCAGTGGTGTATCGCCCAAGTAGTTCCTAATTTGGACATCTGCACCCCTGTCAAGTAATATTTGCACCACATCAATGTAGCCTTCCACAACGGCAAGGTGTAAGGCAGTTTCACCATCTCGATCTTGAAGATTAATCTGGGCACCTCCATCTAGTAAAGCTGCTGCGATCGCACTGTGTCCAGCCGCTGCTGCTGCCGATAGGGCTGTTCCACCATCAGCGTTTTTCACATTCACATCAGCCCCTGCTGCTAGCAGTGCTTCCACAATCTTTAGATGTCCTAAGTCTGCCGCTAGCATTAAAAGTGTTTCACCCTCCTCATCTGGGATATTTACATCGATACCAGTTTGGAGAATTGCTTGTAAGACTTCTATTTTTCCCTGCTTAACGGCAAGTTTCAACGCCGTATCATTATCTTTATCAACAATATTAACTTCGGCACCAGCAGCCAATAAAACTTGCACTACATCGATATAACCTTTGAGGACTGCTGCCATTAATGCTGTACTGCCATCTTCATTAGTGGCATTGACATCTGCACCTTTAGATAGTAAAAGTTGCAAAATGTCAAGCTGTTTGGCACTAGCCGCCAACATCAAAGCCGTTAAACCATAGAGTTTTCTGGGCAAGTTGATATTTGCCCCAGCATCGAGCAGCGATCGCACAATTTCGGTGTAGCCTAAATTGGCAGCAAACATTAACGCCGTGGTACCTTGGCGATCGCACGCGTCCACCCTTGTACCAGCAGCCAGTAGCGCACACAGCCCCTTAATATCACCACTTTTAGCAGCTTTGAGCAGCAAAGTATCGTTGTTTTCAGTCATGGATGAGATCCCACACAAGGGGTTTTGTTCGTCTACCCTCAAAATTTAGTCTGAGATTGTTTATTCACTTTGGCAAGAGGCTGAAGGAAAATAGTTGGGGAAGATGGAGGGAGTCTCTTTTAATTTGTGCAACTTTAAGCACATAAAATAGAGTTATGCTAATTTTTATGAAGATTTAATAATTAGGCGAGAACACGATGAGTATAGAACTTTCTACGTCGGTGAAATATTGGCTGAACTTCTTCCATCCGGTGCTCATGTGGGCGCTATTAGTACTTTCAATTTATGCTGCCTATTTGGGACTGCAATTACAGCGTACCAGAAATGCTCAAGGGGAAGAAAAGAAAGAACTGATTAAAGGTAAATATAACGTCAGACACTACCAAATCGGTTCTATACTCCTAGCTTTGATGGTAGCAGGTGCGATCGGAGGGATGGCTGTCACTTACATCAATAATGGTAAGTTGTTTGTCGGGCCTCACCTGCTGGCAGGACTTGGTATGACAAGTCTAATTGCATTTTCTGCTGCTTTGTCCCCTTATATGCAGAAAGGGGCAAATTGGGCGCGTGCAACTCACATTTTAATAAATTTCACTCTTTTGGGACTTTTTGCTTGGCAGGCTGTTACTGGGGTGCAAATTGTCCAAAGAATTCTCACTAAAGCATAGTCCTTTGTCATTTGTCCTTTGTCATTTGTCATTAGTAGATGAGAAATGACAAAGGATTGTTGACTCAGCGCTTTTGTTTGGAATTCCCAGGAAATGGTATTTCTAAAGATTTATGAAAATCTTCCTGAACTTTGCGAGTTAAGCGGCGGGAGACTTGGCGGACAATTTGATTAAGCAAGCGATCGCCTGTAGATTGAACTATAGACTTGGGTAATCGCTGAATAAATCGGGGAAAGTGAAGATAAACTATCAAATCCAATTCCCATTCAACTCTTGTAACCTTATCAATGCTAGTGGAAACATCGGTTTCTTTTAACTCTAGAGATGCCCGATAATCTACGTCATAACCAGGCGGTTGGTAGTCAGGAATGGGGATTGTACGGATGCGGTAAATACCCTCCTCTGGGGGCAACAATTCCAAACCTATTTTCGGTTCTACTTCATAACCGAAAGAACCAAAACGACCAATTGTTAAAGCATAGCCATTTTCCCCAAGTGATTGCACCTTCATGGGTTCAGCGCAGCGCGCAAACCATGAGGCGTGAGAATTGAGATACTCAGCAACCTTCTCTACTGGGGCAGCCATTTCCATACAATCTTGATAACGACCGTAAAATTTTGTCAGCGTCGCTACATTTGGTTCTGTTAATGTGTCCTCGGCTTCTTGGCTGGACGCTACAGGTAAAACTGCTTCTGTTATTTCCCAGGATTTATATTCGCCTTTTCTTGAAAGCATAAATGCATTACTGTATATTTTGGCGTTAGTCTATATTAATGATTCCCCACACACCTGGGTCATTTCGCATTCAGATCCTATTTTGACCGAAACCTCATGAATCTGCGAGTAACTCCATAGAATTACTAAAATAAAGAACTGAACAAGCACACAATAGTTTCCCAGGATAGCATTTATCATGAAAGCATTTGTAGCAGGGGCAACAGGTGAAACAGGTCGCCGGATTGTGCAAGAATTAATCGCGCGGAATATTCCCGTCCGAGCCTTGGTGCGGGATATAGAGAAAGCTAGGGGTATTCTGTCTCCTGAAACCGAATTAGTGTTAGGCGATGTGTTACAACCAGAAAGTTTAAGTGCTGCCTTGGGAGATAGCACAGTTCTATTGGTTGCGACTGGGGCAAAACCTAGCTTTGACCCCACTGGCCCCTATAAAGTGGATTTTGAAGGGACTAAAAATTTAGTAGATGCTGCTAAAGCAAAGGGAATTGAGCATTTTATCTTAGTTTCTTCTTTGTGTACTTCTCGGCTTTTCCATCCGCTGAACTTGTTTTGGCTAATTTTGTTGTGGAAAAAACAAGCTGAAGAGTATATTCAAAAAAGTGGTCTTACTTATACGATTGTCCGACCTGGTGGGTTGAAGAATGAAGATAACTCCGACCGCATCGTGATGCAGAGTGCAGATACGCTGTTTGATGGTAGTATCCCCAGGCAGAAAGTTGCACAAGTTGCTGTTGAAGCGCTGTTTGAAGCAGATGCACGCAATAAAATTGTCGAAATTGTTGCCAAACCTGAAGCAGCCTCAAAAAGCTTTAAGGAGCTATTTCAGCAGTGCTGATATTTCACAGGATTTTATTACTTCTGTCTCTTAATTCTCATCCCCAAGATCATCGGCTCACATCTTTAGGGAAAAGTGATTTTTATGGCTCTGCCTACGCACTTTTTCAATTCGCCCCTTGATTATGCTCCTTAAAGCGATCGCTCCATCTCCCCTGCAAGGGCTTGTTCCCAAATTAGCAGATCCTCCGGTCGGTCAACATCAGCTAAGGGCAACAAGTCCGCGTATGATAAATTAAGTTTCTGGGCAATATCCACGGTTTTCTGGAATACTTGAGCAGTTCCCCACTCGATGTTAACGAATAGCTCCGGGATGGGTTGGCGCAAACCAATTAAGTAATATCCACCATCGATCGCAGGCCCAAGTACGAGGTCAAAGGCGTTCAACTTCTCAAAGGCTGTTGCTAAAATCTGGGCATTCACTCCAGGACAATCTGTACCAATGATAATTACTTTTTCTGCACCAGATTGAAAAGCATCACAAAGCGATCGCGCCATCCGCAAACCTAGATCCCCTTCTCCTTGAGACTGGTAAATCAAATCCAACCCCAGCCAATCTTGCATCAGTTGCAAATCGCCGCCTGCAAACCGCACTTCTACAAATATGTCAATGGCCTTTTGCAATTCTTGAACCTGAAATATTGTATGCTCAGTCATTTTCCGTTGAAGATTGGCAGCACCAACATTTCCCAAAGCAGGTATCAATCGGGTTTTTGTCCTACCTGGTTCTGGATAGCGGGTGAAAATAATCAGGTGCTGTTTTGGGCTTGCTGGTAAGTTCAGCACAAAATACCTTGTTTAATTGAATAAAAAATATCTTAAACCACATCTATATTGAGAACCATAGTTTTAAAAGTAGTGGGAGCATGTTGCTACCTGCTGGTATTATTGGGCAAGATGCCCGCACTGCTCCAGGTTTCAAAATCGACGAGATTTAATAGCAATAATTGCCGTTATCGGCTCTAGTATGTTCTTTTGCCGTTCGCATTGTCCCTAAAAGCGTTGAAACAATAACACAACGTTTAGCTTTACCACCAGATTTACTCGATAACGTAATCCTTCCTAAATCTTTAGCATTACCTTTGTAGTCAAATGGAACTTTTTGTATACTACTTAGTGACGGTTGGAAGTTTGTCTCAGAATCAAGGCGTATATTAGCATCTAAGTTATTCCAGTTAGCGTTAGATGGATTTACTGTAGCAGGATGAACTGCCCATTGAACGATATTGTTTTGTTCACGAAAGCTCGCTTGCCAAGTCAATTTTTCCTTGGTGGCTTGCCTTTGGGCTTGACGCATAGCGTAGTAAACCTCGTTTTGAGCAGTGTTGAGGCGGCGAGTATCCATAAAAGCTAGCCAATTAGCTATTCCCAGTGTAGTCAATATACCTATTAATACAACAACAATTAACATCTCTGGTAAGGTAAAACCACTGTTAGAGTGCTTATTTTTAAAGAGTTTTTTTGCATAAGCTAAAGATGGTAGATGCACCAGGCTATCCATTTTTTCTTTTGGTCGTTTTTCAGCTACCTAAGTGTTGAACAATGTTTCAGATTTTTGGCTTCTTACTTCGCGCTGGTTAGTAATACTGTTGAGCAACCTAGGCATTAAAAGGATTATGAAAATTTTTAGTAATAGTTTTAAAGTGAAAGTTATATGCTGAAACCTTGAAGAGTCATTCAGAACATAATTCCATAAAAATTTGGCAGCAGTTAAACCTTTTTGTCGATTAAACGGCTTTTGTAGGGCTTTGCATGTTAGGTACTTATATAAATTTGCCAGACTTAGATTCCAAATATTTTTAAGTCCTAAAGACCTTTTTTTATATGCTTTCTCAAGCACCTGCAAGCAAGCTTTTTCTTGCCTGACAAGATTGGAAGAAACTGAATTAGCAATTATACGGTATAGGGTTTGTGCAGATGGTACACATATAAAATCAAATTTACAGGCTAATCGCAACCACATATCCCAATCTTGAGCAGCACATAGAGATTCATCAAATCCACCTAATTCGATTAAAGCTTCTCTACGAATCAAAGGATTGGAGCCATTCTCCAAAAAATTTGTCACTAATAACTTTTCATAAACGTCTCCATTGGCTGTAACGTGTGTACCAGAGAGTACTATTTCACTCTTTTCATCGATATAATCAGTCCAACTGTAAGCAACTTTTGCAGTCAAATTTTCTTGCAGAGCCTTTAATTGAGATTTAAGTTTATCAGGTGTCCAAAGATCATCTGCATCTAAGAAACTAACAAATTCTCCAACTGCACGGTTTAGCCCTCGGTTACGACTAACGTTTCCGCCAGCGTTGGGATAAGAAAATACTTTTATTCTAGGGTCTTTAATTTGTGTAATAATATCTAAAGTTGAGTCTTGCGAACCATCATTTATGATAATTAATTCAAAATTAGTAAAAGTTTGATTTAAAACAGATTGAATTGTTTCTTTAATGGTTTTTTCACTATTGTAAGCTGGTATAATTACAGAAATAATTGTTACATCCAAAGTTGATTTAACCATTTTGTTGTATTTCCTAAAATTCTGTCTAATTTCCATTTTAGAGAATAAAAAGGACTGATCATACTAGCAAAGTAAAAATTAATTTCAAAAATTGCAATTAAATTAGTTTTTAATTGACCTCTATACTTAATAATATGCTGTAATACTCGGTGTAGATTTCCTAAGATAGTTTTAACTAAAACTATTGGTTTTTGCCAGGTTTTAGCATTGATCAAACGTAGCTGGAAAATACACAGACCACAACCACGCGCTAGCACTAGTAAATAATCTTTTTCTAATCTCCAATGTGGAATTTGATGATTGATATGCATCGCGGGATTATACCATATTTCCCAACCTGCTTTGTGTAAATATAAGAGAGCTTCTGTATCATCCCCGCCAACCATCAATTTATTCAGTCTGCCCTTAAAAACCAATTCTTCAGGAACACTTTTATACCAAGCTTGCTTACGAACAACCAAAGCAGCACCTGGAGGAAGTCTTAAATTCTCTGCATCAAATAAATAAGGTTGTAGTCCGTGTTCCCTGATAGCTAGAAAGGCTTGAATTCTTGGAAAATCTTTTGGAGGATTTACTTCAAAATCACCGTGGATTTGACCACTCCAGGCACCAGCATGAGGATGCTCTTTGCCAAAAATATAAGACTGAAAAACCCAATCTGATGCTGGGAGATTATCATCATCTATGAATGCAATAAACTCACCTCTAGCTTCATTAATAGAACGCATTCTTGCAAATGCTATTCCCTGTTGTTTTTCTTGAAAATACCTCAATTTAAAGTTTTGATTAAATTTGTTTTGGTAATAATCGACTACTTGATTTGTCTCATCTTTACTATTATTGTCAATAATAATAACTTCCCAATTTAGGCTTTCTATACCTGTTTGATTGAGTAACAAGTCTAAAACTTTAGGTAAACGTTTTGCACCATTGTATGTAGGAATAGCTACCGTAAAATCTAATTTTTCAATATCCATATAAATACAAGATTAATTTTTAATTCTATTTTTTAGTTAAATAGCCATTTTTACAAAGATAAAAAGGACTAATAAAACTGCTTAAAAATAGTTGCATTTCGCAAGCAGCTACTAAATCAGTTTTCAACATAGTTCTATATTTAAGTAAATGTAAAATAATTTTACGCAGGTCATTTATCAGATAAGCTAAAAAAGCAAATGGTCTATATATCTGTTTGACATTAATCATTCTAGTTACATAACGGCTAAGTCCAATACCTCTAAAAAATGGAATTAAATAATCTTTTTGCAAACGAAATTTTGGTATTCTGTGAGAAATTTCCATTTCTGGGTTATACCAAATTTCCCATCCTGCTTTTTGGATATAAGACAACATTTCTAAGTCTTCACTGGTAAGCATACTGCCTTTAACTCTCCCAGTTAAAATAGGCTTATCTGGTACAATTTCTAACCAGACTTGTTTACGGACAACAAGTCCGGCAGATGGTGGTAGCAATTTTTTAGCTGCTTCATATAATAGTGGTAAATTACCTCGCTCTGTAATTGCCAAGAATGGAGCAATTCGCTGAAAGTTTTCTGGTGGTTCTACTTCCCAGTCAGGATGAATTTGGCTGCCATAAGCTCCCGCTTTCGGATATTTTTCACCAAAAGCATAAGCTGCTGACACCCAATTTGATACTGGGTAGTTGTCATCATCTAGAAAACCTATGAATTTACCTTTAGCTTCTAAAACTGCTTTTTTTCGGGCATAAGCTGCGCCTTGTTTTGCTTCAAAGCAATACTTTAAAGGGTAAGGACATCGCCAATCTTTTTGATAGGTTTGAACAACTTTAGCTGTATTATCAGTGCTGTTATTGTCTACAACTATAATTTCCCAAGATAAATTTTCGGTGTGAATTTGGTTTTGTAGTCGTTCTAGTAGTTCAGGCAAACGACTTTCACCGTTATAAGTTGGGATAGCTACAGTAAAGTCAAGGTTCTCAGTCATTATTCGGAAAAGTATATTTTAATGATGACGCTTTTTATTATGTTCAGGCAATGGCTAATTTATCAATGGCTTTTAAATGAATCTATCAAATATTAAAACTGCATATGATGTTTCAATTTTGCTATCAACGTGCAGTTTTATGTTCAGCAATATTACGTATTTTTAAACAAATATTGGTATTTAAATTACTTAACTGCATTTATCATCTTTTGCTGTCAGCATTGAGCCTAAGAGAGTTTTTACAATGACACATCGTTTTACGCTACTAGCCAATGTAGGATTTGCAGAGCTTGGTACAGCTACCACTATTTTTAACCCAGGTGGCTCTGTACCTGCTGCCACTGTTCCAAAGTTATTTGGCAGAGTTAGAACTCCCATATAGTCAAAGGTAATTTTTGCTGATGTACTTAAAGGATAGGATACAGGAGAATTAGTAGTAGTATTAGCAATGTTTTCTCCACTAAGATTTCCGCCCAGCAAAAATTTATCGGAATTGGCTCCCACATCGACCGCTAAAGGTTTCCATGTCCATGTGCCGATTGCAGCATCGCTACGATAAATAGCAACCTCTACATTTTGGGTTGTGCTATTTCTCTGAAAACTGACACTGTAGCTAAGTTTTTTGATTTTAGCTTCGCGTTGTGCTTCTTGTAATGCCGCGAAAACGGCGTCGTTAACTTTATTTATCCGTTGCCGATTTACGAAAGCAACCCAACCAGGAGCTGCGATCGCTGCTAAAATTCCTACTAAGAGCATTACTACTATTAGTTCTATCATGCTAAAACCAGCATCCTTTTGGAAGTATGCTGATGTGTAGCGGAGTCTGTTCGCTGAACATTGCGGTTTTGGTGTTTCCACTACAAATCGCTTAAGAATTTTGTTTAACCTCAATAAAGCTGCACTGTGCATACAATACCTTTGATGTTATTAGCTAGAGGTTATTTAGTAAATAAAAATCCGTGGCCTTGTACTCGAATGCTCGAACTTGGAAAATAAGTTTTTGTATTAGCAGTGTAAGCTAAGTTATTATTTTGCAGACGAGCAAGTGCATTGCCTCTAATGTACACCTGTGCTAGTACTTCGTTGGCATCGACACAAGCAAAAAATCCACTTGTTTGGCTGCCTACGAGATTTGGACTAGTGCAAGGTGTGCTGCTAGGTGCAGTGGTACTAATATAATCAACTAAAGTTACGACTTGATTACTAGTAGAGTAATTAGCTAATGCACCTAATGCAGTTTGCCATTGATTCATTTTGTCTTTGAGTGTAGCACCGCTTTTATTTAGTGGTGGTGGATTAAATCCAGTATCACTTGCACTTCCTGTTGCATTAGCATAAGCTGCATTAACTGGGCCTTGAAGTTCAAACCTGCCAATCCGTGCTTCTTGAGACCAAGTATCGTTGCTCTTATTTGGATTTGTGATTAAGTAGTATGCTACCAATGAATAAGCAAAACCATCATCTGTTTGTGTGGTACTAGTCTGAGTGCTGGCAGTAATTCCGACACTATTAGGTTTAAGCTCACGTTTCCAAAAAACAAGTATTGGTGTGCAAACACTCGGATTGCTGCCGCTAGTAGGGCTACAGCTAGAAGCGGATTTAGCTGGTGGTATTTGGTCTGCAATGCCTGAACTACTAATAGTAGTAGTATTTGTGTTTCTGGTAACACCATCGGCATCATAGATGTAAACGGCTTGCTCTAAGTCACGAGCAATATAATCTAGTGCTGCTTGGATTTCTTGCTCGGAATTTGCCTTGGCTTGTTCTTTGCGATCGCTATCTAGAATATTAATCATAAAGGCCATTAAAGGCGTTATGATTAATACTGCCATTATCATAGCTACTAGCAGCTCAATCAGGGTAAAGCCGCTAATTGTCTTATTTATTCCAGAGCGTTTTAATTGAGTACTCAGGATAAATTTCAATGAATTTACCATACTACGGTTTCCCTTTTATTGAGAAATATTTAAGAATAGACTTCTTGCATAGATATTTATTTGCCTCACGCAGAGGCGTATGAGAAAGATGCTAAGATTGCAAGTTTTGCAAGAAGTCTAATTAAAATTCAATTGCAACCACCCGTGTAGCGGGCGCAAAGGTCGCTGTATTTAGGCACAGTGTCGTTGATATCTGTTGTCATTTCTACTACAGGTGCTTTGCGCTGACCAACGCCTCCGGTAAAAGTAGCTTGTGTTGTCTTAGTTGTGGAAGTGTTCTTGAGTAGAGTAGTGGTTTCTCTGAAAGCATCAGCTCTGTAAACCCGCACTCCTAAAGCATATCCACTAGTAGCACTACTACTAGCTGAGTTGTACCGAAAACCCTGTACAACCATGTCTGTAACACTGGTGTTTTCGCAGCCACCACTATTATCAAAATCAACGCAGTACAAGGATGTACCAGTTGGGGCTGTGCAGTAAGAATTTGCTGTTGTGCAAGTTAGAGTTCCCGTCGCTGTGGGAGCGGCGTATGCAGTTAGGGTATCAGTTCCCGTTGAGGTGGGGGCGTCAATTTTCTTTGTCTTCACCGCATCAATGTATGATTTAGCAGCTTGTGTGGCTAATTCTATCCGTCTGGATTGTATACGGGTTGCTACTGACAGGGAAAGAACAGGTGCGATCGCAACTAGCAAAATGCTAACTACAAGTATCGCTACCAAAGATTCAATAATCGTGAAACCCCCTTCGTTATATCGTAGGTAGGATACAGATGTATTACCTACTTCAGTAGCCTGTAATCTTTGTTTGTTACCTTTTTTCCCTATCAACATGACAATTTACCTAATATTTACAGGATTTACAACGAGTCAGATGGTATATCTGATGCAGATGGGCAGCCGCTTGGGCGATATTCATCAGGAACTGCTTTTGCATAAGTTACTGTCACTCCTGTTGTCGGGATACCTGTCTGGTTGCTAGCTTCTCCGGCACAGAGCAATGTTTTCACCCAGGTATCATCTCGACCAACTTCTCTAAAGAACTCATTCGGGCGACCTGTTGGAGGCGCTGTAAACCTTTGGGCAAACAAGTCTGGTTGCTCTGACAACAGACCAACATCAAACCCCCACTTTCTATTTGGTGCTGCATAGAAAGGTAACAGACCACTAGCGTTTCGAGTTGGGTAAGTGTCTAATGAGTAGTCAAAAATGCTGAGATTATAGTCTTTAGAAGCAGTAGCACTGGATTGTCTGTTTGTGAAAATGGGTGCAATTGGCGCAGTGGAGAAGCTACTCCGTTTTAATTGAATAAAGCTACCGCTAATTTTGGCTTTTTTGGTATCCCAGTTTTCCAAAAACCGCACAAAGTTTTGCAAACCTGATGAGATTTCATCTGTTCTACTAGGACTATTTCCTACTACAAAGGTGGCGTTAAATATAGTGTCAGTTGCCTGTTGTAGCCAATTAGACTTAGAGTCATCGTTTGTACCCACATCGAGCGCATCTATTCTCAAGTTAGGGGGATTCTTTCTTGCATCATGAATTTCTAATACTGGTACTAAGAGCGGTTGACCATCTAAATCAGGGTCAGTATCAGCGTCAGACCCATCAATGGGGGGGAAATAGAATAGTGGTTTATCACTTGCGTATGATGCTTGGTCTCTGTCTCCTGGGGTCGTTGGGGTACTTGTGGTTCTAAACCAGAGACCGCGGATGTTGGTGTCTATTAAGCCGTAATTAGTGCCATAAGTACATCCATTATTGCTATAAGCAGTACCAGTAGTATCTAAGGGGCAACCTACACCCATAGGTTTGTACAGACCAGGACTGCTTGTAACCAGATTGTTGCTGTTATCACGGGCAAATGCAACTCGACGGGGATAAAGGCGATCTGTAGTTAAAAGATTTTGCAGGGACAATAGATTTGTATCCCCAGACCCAAGTCGGTCTCTGATCGTCTTGCTACCAGTTCCAAATGAAGTACTCCAATTGCTTGGAGTAGATACAGTACCACTTGAAGCAGTACCACCAGCAGCAATTATAGCTTGACCTAACTGATACGTCTTGATATCTTTCTCTTTATCAAGGCTGTTTACTAATCCGTCTCCATTAACATCAAAGGAAACTGTATCTTCTAAGTCAGGTTCTCCATTAGCCTTTAAATCTCCATTAACATTAAACCCAACAACCCAATCATTAGCCGTACACTCTGAAACTAGTAATTTACGGCACATTTCCATAACATACAAGGGTTGACCAGTAACCCTGCGCTGAACTGGAGTCACTCCATTTACTAAGTAGGAGCCTAGAGAAATGTTAGGAGTAACGGTAGTGTCTAGTCTGGGATTACCGTCAGTTGTCCAAAAAGAACTGGTAGAATAGGCATTTTCCCAAAAACCATTTTTTAGACGTTTTAATCTTCTCTCATCTAAAGTGGCTAAGAAAGTGGATGAAGGTGTGGGATAAGGACTTAAGCCATCTTCTATAGCAATGCCAGTGTTATTGTTCAAATCGTAGTCAGCGTATCTCCGTACACCATCTACGAAACTGCCAGAAAGCAAGGTCATTGAATCGGCAATAATCGTTGCTGGTCTCCAAAGGTCGCCCCCAGAAGTAGGGCAGCCAGTTCTTCCTGCACGACAGGCAAAGTCAGTATTGGGAGTACTGCGATCATAAAAGTTGGTACCTGCTGATTCTGTTTCTGAAAATTCCTCAATTTCTGTAGTGCTTGTACTTGTACTGTGCAGATTGAAGTTGCCCTTAATATATGCGGGCAAATTTGTTACTAAAATCAAACCTTTTTCTTTAGCAATGTAAGTATTAGCACTAGTTCTTGCTAAAGTTCCCCCATTAATCAGACGAATGCCATTTGGGCGACGAGTTGAGTCTAACCGAAAATCAGTTGGGCTGAGTAACTCTGAGTTAGATACACTGCTGACATCAGTTTCCACGTATGGCTGACTTGCATCGCGCAAGGCATCATCCCTACTAGCGTAAATAATGCCACTGTAAGGCAATAGATACTCGTTAGCTGTGATTGCAGTGGTGGCTATACCACTCGTAGTGGAACTTAAATCAATGTCTGTAACCCGAATTTCTAAAGGTTGACGCTGTTCTAAGTCTAAGTTGTATGTGGTTGGTGAGCCTGATGTACTTATCTGCTTAACTTCTCTAGCATCAAGGAAAGTTGCTTCCTTGATTGCACCGTGTTTAGGTTGGTTACTAGGAGTAGTAACAAAACCACTTGGATTAGCCAAAATTGAAATAGCACAAAGCGCTGTATCAATTGCTGAATAATCAGCTAGCTGCAAACCAGTACTAGGTACTGTAGTATCAGTTCCAATTTTTGCTAGAGCATCTTGTAAAGGTTTATTAACCCAACGCCCGTTGGGGAATTTCAAGTTGGCTTGTAGTTGTAGACGAGTTTTGTTAATCGTAAAAAATGTGCTTCTTCCATTTGTCGGGTAATTGTAAACAACGCCATTGTTTGACCGACCGTTAGTACCACTCAAAGGTAGTGTAGGTGTTGTATCTGGTCTATTATTTTTTGTCTCTTCGGTTGAGGGATCGTAGTAGCTACTTACACAAGCGATCGGTTCTTGGTCAGTGCCGTAGTCTACTTTGTAGTGATAAACAGCGGTGGCTCGCATTTGGAGATCGCCTTTGCGAACATTTCCAGGTGTTGACATCGGCATTGTGTCAGGCCAGACAACTGTAATATCACTCGCAAAAGGAGCTGGTAAAAATGAACCAAGTGTGCTGGAACCTCTTGGGTAAAATGGGCCAGTTACTAGGTTCGGAATACTGCCAGAACCATCTACATAAATACCTGCACCAGTAACAATCCGCACACCACCCACGCTGTCTAAATCATTTATGGGATTTGCTGCCGCATTTTCTTCCCAAAAGCCATTACGGTCAGATAGACCTAAATCAGCAACTGCCTGTATTTGAGTGTTACGCCATCTTGCTGGTGGTTCGGAACCATATCTAGTCCAGTTAATCGCAGTGCCAGAACTGTTCAAAATTGGCTGTTGAGCCTCTGAACCAACATATTTTCCGTTTTTTAGCCACAGAGCAGGGAGGTTATTGCCGACAAAAACGCGATCGCCTAATGCGGTTTGAACACCTTCTTTCTTTTGTAAATTTGGTTGTGTGGCTTCTAGCTTAGATGTATTTATAGAGGGAGATGATGTTGCTACACCAGTGAACTCATTACTAGATGTTAGTGGTTCCCGCCAACTTGCCTGAGGTTCTAAAGTGGCAGTAATGGCAGTGTATCCAGTTGTTGCGTATGCTCCTGTTGCATCTGGTACTTCTGCAAAGGGTACTCGACGAGTACGATTTTGCAAATAAATTTGTATTTCGTCGTAGAGAATATTTTTGGCTGTCGTAGCATCGTCAGTATCTAGTACTTTGACATCGACGTTGGTTTGCACATCTGTCGGATAACCACTTAATTCAACAGCTGCTTTAAGAGTGGTACCGTTAGTTGCGCTATTGCAATCTGTGCATAAAGCGATCGCAGTAGTCTTCATTGCAGCAATACGTTGATTGTATGCCGCATCGTTGAATCCAATACTACTACCACCAGTAGCGTCTGTAGATTTATTGGCGCTGTTAATAGCAGCAGTGCTGATACTCTTCCCAAAACCTTTGTATAGGTCAACAGTTACATTCTGATTACTAGTTTGAGCAAGACTACCATTTCCGACGTTTCCCCCAACGCTAACTTGCCCGTTTTCTTGATTATAAAAACAGGATGTTTTGCTGCTAACTTGGCGGAAAGTTATATTACCGTCACTGTCAATAACCCCTACTAGCAAGTTGCCATTGGTATGAACTCTTCCATTTAAAAGTAACTCTGTACTACCAACTATGACTTCTAGATCATTGTCAAAGAAAACAGCGTTATTTGCTAATGGAATGCGACTGCGATCTTGCTGAAACTCTAGTGCTACAACACTTTTGTTACCTTTGTATGGCTCAGAATTATTTTGATTAATACTAGGTGTAGTAGTTGTTGGCAGACTATCATACACTTGTTGAGTAATCGGCAGGTTAACGCTATAGACAAAGAAGCTTTTACCCAGATTGCCACTATTTAACTTATACCAACTGGAATTACCTACTAAGCTAGAAAAACCAGATGCATTACACTGCTGGTTTGATGCATCATTATCCATTGGTGGAGTTCTAGCATCTAGGGGTTTTCTTTCGCGATTAAACTGCCCTGTAGTAGAGTCTCTACTGGGTGAGCGAAAGAAGATTCCATAAAGAGTAAAAGTATCTTTTTTGCCGTTATTGTCTGTGTCAACGGCATATTTCCAAGCTGTTTTTAATGTTTCATCGCTCTCTATATTGCTACTAGTCTCAATAGTGGCATCACCATCAAGGTCAAAAGCTAGCTTCAGACGAGTCTCATCACCAAGTCTATATTTATCTTTTTTAATAGCATCATATAAGGCGCTATCAGAAGGAGTTCCTCGTGGTAGTGTTGGGTCTTCTATTAATGCATCTAATTTAGCTCTAGCACGATCAATCGCTGGGGTGGCAGCGTTAAGCACAGCCTCATTAACACGGACATTACTAGCGTTTTTAGATCGCTCAAAAGACCGAAATAAAATTGCAGTTGTTAACAGTACGACTACCAAAACTACCATCGCCACTGTTGGCAAGACAAAGCCAGAATTCACCGAACCGCGTCTTCTTTGAGTACCAGAGAGAGTTCGCAAAAGCCAAATAATTTGCTTATTAATTGCAAATAAAAGCTGCTTACTAATTTGTCTGAAGGTTTTTTGAATTACCTTGAATAGCTGACGTTTTCTAGACATATCTGCTTCCCGATCGAGTGGATTATAGCGAACTTTATATTTTTTCAAACTTTTTAATCATGCCTATCAAGTATTTTTACAGGCATGAGGTGAGACGATATTTATCTAATGACTACATTTAGCTTTACTAACTTCCAAACTAAAGTAGCTATAAAAAAGATAATTTATTAAAGTTATATCATTTATGAATTGTTCATTTGATCCGGTAAACACTGATTTTTTCAGAATTATTTAGTTCAAGTCCGATCAATAATAAGAGCATTAGTTCACAGTAGATTTGCGTAAATGTGTTTTATTTGAAGACAAATTTATGAAGATGTTGTCAGCAGAGTAGGCTTATAATACCCATCTGTTAAAGGAAAGATATCAATTAGGGGCAAAATGATCGGATGTGCGGCTTAGATTCCCGACTTCTTTAATTGAAAAGTCGGGAATCTTGTTGTTCACATTGCTTTGATTAATTACTAATTACTCATTAGTACACCTTGGCGTAAATCCCACTACCACCTTTAAAGACAAGCAAGCTTCTGCCACAAGGTACGCAAAATTAGTACCCTGTGGCAGAAGCTACTAGGCATCATAGATGCAACACGCAGTTACATTAATGTTAAAAGGATGGTTAGAAACCGCAACTATACGAGGTTTACTCACATCCGTGGGTTTCAAACCCTCAATTATTCTTAGATTTTGTTTGTGTATCCGGCGTTGCTGAATCAAGGGATGATTCTTGTAGGGTGGGCGACACGAGCGCCCTGAAACACAAGGGACGGGCTTTTCGGCCCATCCCACAAAACTACCAAAATCATCCCGCTTTCTCTGCAACGCCGTTTATCCAAGCCAGTTTGGTCTTCTCCCTACAGCCCTTTGGCTACGTCCCGTTGAGTGAAGGGGAGACGCTAGGTGCTATGTCGCAATTTGTGGTACTGACACCTTCACTAGCACTTTTTTGCTAAAAGACAGACCATTTTCATTTTTGTCGATGATAATCGTGTCTCCAGAGATAAAAGTATTTTCCAATAACTTGGTGGCAAGGGGGTTTTCTACTTCTCGCTGAATTGCCCGTTTGAGTGGGCGGGCACCGTAAACTGGGTCATAGCCTGATTCGACAAGGTGATCGCAGGCTGATTGGGATATCTCAAAGAAGATTTTTTGCTCGCGCAGGAGATTTTCTACCCGTTTGAGTTGAATGCGGATGATATGCCGCATTTCCGTGCGACTGAGGGCATGGAAGAGAATAATATCATCAAGGCGGTTAAGAAATTCTGGGCGGAAATGCGATCGCAAAGCATCCATTACCCGCTTTTGCATTGTTTCATACTTGGAATCATCACCAGATATATCCAAAATATGTTCGCTACCAATGTTACTGGTCATCACAATGACGGTGTTACGAAAATCTACCGTCCTTCCTTGAGAGTCAGTAACTCTCCCATCATCCAACACCTGCAATAAAATGTTGAACACATCGGGGTGCGCCTTTTCTACTTCATCCAACAGCACCACTGAATAAGGACGGCGGCGAATCGCCTCGGAAAGTTGACCGCCTTCTTCATATCCTATGTATCCTGGAGGCGCACCCACTAAGCGAGAAACTGAGTGTTTTTCCATATACTCAGACATATCCAAGCGCACCAATGCATCATCAGAATCAAAGAGAAACTGAGCTAAAGCACGGGCGAGTTCGGTTTTACCCACACCTGTGGGGCCCATGAACAAAAATGAACCAATGGGACGAGAGGGATCTTTCATCCCCGCACGGGCGCGGCGAATTGCGGCTGCTACTGCTTCTACAGCCTCTTCTTGCCCAATGACTCGTTGATGCAAATGACTTTCTAATTGCAGTAATTTTTGTCGTTCCGATTCCAACAAGCGATTGACGGGGATTCCTGTCCACTTGGCGACGATTTCGGCAATGTCGGCTTCGGTGACTTGTTCTCGCAGCAACGTGGAACCTTGGTTTTGAATTTCTAAAAGGCTCGCTTCTTTAGCTTCACGCTCGTGCTGCACTCCCTCCAATTTGCCATACTTTAATTGAGCAGCTTTATTTAGATCGTAGGCGCGTTCCGCCTGTTCAATTTGCACTCGCAGCGCATCTTCTTCTTTCTTTAAGGCGCTTATCGCCTCCAATATCTGCTTTTCACCTTGCCATTGCTCATTAAATGTTTGCTGTTTTTCCGTCAAATTGGCGATTTCTTGCTCAATTCGCTGCAAACGTTCTTTTGTTTGGAGAGTACCCTTTTCTTCGCCAGCTAATGATAGCTTTTCCATTTCTAATTGCATTAGGCGGCGATCGATGGTTTCCAATTCGGCTGGTTTGGAGGTAATCTCCATTTTCAACTGTGCTGCTGCTTCATCCACCAAATCAATAGCTTTATCTGGTAAGAAGCGATCGCTAATATAACGTGCTGACAAGGTTGCTGCTGCTACCAAAGCCGAATCAGAAATTTTGACGTTGTGATGCACTTCATAGCGTTCTTTCAACCCCCGCAGAATCGAAATAGTATTTTCCACACTTGGCTGATCGACAAATACTTGCTGAAAGCGGCGTTCTAGGGCAGCGTCTTTCTCAATGTGTTTGCGGAATTCGTCAAGGGTAGTTGCGCCAATACAACGCAGTTCTCCCCGCGCCAGCATTGGTTTGAGCAGATTTCCCGCATCCATTGCCCCTTGTTGGCTAGAACCTGTACCGACTACGGTATGTAGTTCGTCAATAAACAAGACAATTTGACCGTTAGATTCCGTAACTTCTTTGAGGACAGCTTTCAGGCGTTCTTCAAATTCTCCTCGCAATTTTGCCCCAGCAATTAAACTACCGATGTCTAAAGAGATGAGTTGGCGGTTTTTCAGAGATTCAGGAACATCACCGTTTACCATCCGTTGTGCTAATGCTTCGGCGATCGCAGTTTTACCTACCCCAGGTTCACCAATTAATACAGGGTTGTTTTTGCTACGACGAGACAATACTTGAATTACCCGTCGAATTTCGTCATCCCGCCCAATTACTGGGTCGAGTTTTCCCGCTTTTGCCTGTTCTGTCAAATCTCTGCCAAATTTTTGTAAGGCTTCATAGCGGGATTCTGGGGTTTGATCTGTTACCTTTTGGCTACCGCGAATAGTTTTGATTGTAGCTTCAAGTTTAGGTGCATCCGCATTAAAGCCTTTGAGCATCTTTCGTCCAATGCGATCGTCTTCAGCAAAGGCCAAAAGTATGTGTTCCACGGAAATGTAGGAATCTTTCATCCTGGCTCTAGCTTCCTCGGCTCGGTCTAGTAAAATATCTAAATTGCGGCTAAGGTAAAGCTGATCGCTTTTACCAACTTTGGGCTGGCGTTGGGTAAAAGCTTCTAGCTGCTGCTGCAAGCGGATTGGATCGACCTCAGATCGAGCTAGGATACGTATTGCTAGACTAGTGGGTTCTTCTAACAGGGCAATAATTAAATGTTCAACATCTAGTTGCTGTTGTTGATAAGCACGGACTATATCCTGAGATTTAACAATTGCTTCCCAGGCTTTATCAGTAAATTTATTTGGATCTGTAGGTTGCATCTTTAGAATTTTAGAATTTGAATTTTTAGTTTAAGGATTGGGGATTATTAAAGGGAGTAGGGAGTTGAGAGTGGTTGTAACCCTACTCCTTAATACCCAGATAATTATCCAAACATTCTGGGCGGATATCCGCGTGTATCTCCGGTGGCAATTTTGGATTGGCAATTGATGATAGTTTAATCCATTGCCTATTTCCTAATTTAAAACGAAAACACTGTTATGAGCAGACTTTCCCCAATGGTGTTATTGGAGCGATGTCTACGACTGGCTATTTGACTTCGCTATTAATATTGCTCATCAAGGACAGTATTGGGGAAATACTAATAGGATTTACGTAGAGGAGATCCCCTAACCCGCCCAAAAAGGGAAAACTCTAGCGCGTCTTCTGTGTTTACTGACACCAGATGACAGTGTGCCAGAAGAATCAATCTTTTTCTAGCTCCACTTTTTAAGACATCTGTGTAGATTTTCCGATCGCTCTTAAGCACAAATTGCTGCCCAGATTCCCGACTCCTTAAAGAAGTCGGGGATCTGAATCCAGCTTAGATAAATGACATTCCACTCTACTGGATAATTAATTTTTTGGAAATCCCCGATCGAATTATTGACTTACAAGTTGCTCAAGTGATTCTTGTTTGACTGCCGAACCTTGAGTTCCCAGTTGAATCAGTTCAATTTTATACCCATCAGGATCTTCCACAAAAGCAATTACCGTCGAACCATGTTTCATTGCCCCTGGTTCGCGCACGACTTTACCGCCCTGAGTGCGAATTTCTTCACACGTAGCGTAAATATCATCAACGCCAAGGGCAATGTGACCGTAAGCATTACCTAATTCGTACTTTTCTACACCCCAGTTGTAGGTTAGTTCGATTACCGAGTTGTCGCTTTCGTCGCCATAGCCAACAAAAGCCAGGGTAAATTCTCCGCCTGGATAATCTTTTCGGCGCAGCAGTTTCATTTTGAGAATTTCACAGTAGAACTTTAAAGATTCTTCAAGGTTGCCCACCCGCAGCATTGTGTGTAGTAATCGCATATTGACCTTTTCTCTGTAATTGATTTAGTGTTATTCTCTGCAAACATTTTACCTAGCTCAAAGTCTTAAGGTAAAAATGCTGTCACAGAAAGAATTAAAAGCCGAGAGGACAGAATAAACAATTACCCATTCTGGGCATTGCTCCCTATCCTTGATAATGGAAATCTTCTTTAATCTCAGCCGAGAAAGTCTCTTAACCACCTATGCTAGCGATTGGGTTAGGCAACTGGACTGGATGCGTAACACACTCGAATAAAGGATAAAGTACAGATGAGTAAATTTCTAGATACCGCCATTGAGGCGATCGCAGCCCGTGAAATTCTTGATTCACGCGGTAGACCAACAATTGAAGCCGAAGTGCATTTAGCAAACGGTGTTGTCGGACTGGCGCAGGTTCCCAGCGGTGCCTCTACTGGCACTTTTGAAGCCCACGAACTGCGTGATGGCGATAAAAGCCGTTACGGGGGCAAAGGCGTACTCAAGGCAGTACAAAACGTCAAGGAAGCACTTGCGCCAAAATTGTTAGGCTTGGATGTCCTCAATCAAGAACTGCTAGACCGCACAATGATTGCGATAGATGGTTCTGCTAACAAATCTAATTTGGGGGCTAATGCAATTTTGGGGGTTTCCTTAGCAGCTGCTAAAGCTGGTGCTGAGTCTCTAGAAATTCCTCTATATCGCTATTTGGGTGGCCCTTTAGCGAATTTGCTCCCAGTGCCGTTGATGAACGTGATTAACGGTGGCGCACACGCCTCAAATAACGTGGATTTTCAAGAGTTTATGATTGTCCCAATTGGCGCAACTTCCTTCCGGGAAGCATTGCGCTGGGGTGCAGAGGTGTTTGCTACCCTCAGTCAAGTATTAGATGAGAAGGGTTTGCTTACTGGTGTCGGCGATGAAGGCGGCTTTGCCCCTAACCTAGAATCTAATCAGGTGGCTTTGGAATTACTGGTTGCTGCCATTCAGAAAGCTGGTTACAAACCAGGGGAACAAGTCGCTTTGGCGTTGGATGTGGCGGCTAGCGAATTTTACAAGAATGGTCAGTATGTTTACGATGGTAAACCTCACGCCCCGGCTGAATTTATTGATTATTTAGGACAACTAGTTGACCAATACCCAATTGTGTCAATTGAGGATGGTTTACACGAAGAAGATTGGCAAAGTTGGCAATTGCTAACCCAGAAGTTAGGTTCGCGGGTGCAGTTGGTAGGGGATGATTTATTTGTAACTAACGTTACTCGCTTGCAAAGAGGCATCCAGGAAAAAGCCGCTAATGCCATTTTGATTAAACTCAATCAAATTGGTTCTCTCACCGAAACCTTGGAAACGATTGATTTGGCAACTCGCAACAGTATCCGTTCAGTAATTAGCCATCGTTCTGGTGAAACAGAAGACACAACGATCGCTGATTTAGCTGTAGCAATCCGTGCCGGTCAAATCAAAACAGGTTCTTTGTGTCGCAGCGAACGCGTAGCAAAATATAATCGCTTGCTGCGAATTGAAGATGAACTAGGCGATCGCGCCGTTTATGCTGGTGCTGTGGGGTTAGGGCCGAAGTAGGGACTAGGGACTGGGGACTGGGGACTAGGGACTGGGGCAAGAATTCTTCCCAATACCCAATCCCCAGTACCCAATCCCCAATCAAGGATAAAACCCCAACTTGGGCAACCCCAAGGTTTCATCCCAACCCATCATCAGGTTTAGACACTGAATAGCTTGGCCCGCCTGTCCTTTAATTAGATTGTCAATTGCTGACATGACAATTACGCGACCCGTGCGTGGGTCAACTTCTACACCGATGTAACAAAGATTGCTGCCGTTAGCCCACTTGGTTTGGGGGTAAACGCCGCTACCGCAGACTCTTACCCAAGGAGAGTTGCGGTAGAAGGCTGAGAAAATTGTGATTAAGTCATCTCGCACTAGACCTGGATCGCTCATTGTGGCATATACCGTTGCCAAAATACCGCGTACCATTGGGATCAGGTGCGGTGTAAATTGAATCATGAGTTCGTGACCAGCTAAGTCACTGCAAATTTGCTCAATTTCTGGGGTATGACGGTGACGACCAACATTAAAAGCTGTTATGGAGTTGTCGGCTTCAGCTAGTAATAAGTTGGTTTGAGCCTGCCGTCCGCTGCTAGATGTGCCAGACTTGGCATCGATAATAGCTGTTTCCGGTCTGATTAAGCCTTGCTTTAAAAGTGGCGAAAGTGCAAGAAGACTAGCAGTGGCATAGGAACCGGGACAGCCAATAAGTTGAGCTTCGGCAATGCGATCGCGATAAAGTTCTGGTAATCCATAAACTGCTGTCGCTGCAATTGTGCGATCGCTTCTCTCCGTACCATACCAATTGGTATAAGTTGTCAAATTACTAAACCGATAGTCTGCACTCAAATCTAGTACTTTACATCCTTTTTCCAAAAGTTTGGGTGCGATTTGGCAAGCCAGACCATTTGGTAAAGACAGGAAAACTACTTCACAGCGGTGAGCAATTATTTCTGGTTCTACCGCCTCTATTAGCAGGTTAGTTGCATGAGCCAGATGCGGGTAAAGATCCCCAAAGGATTTCCCGATACTAGTCTCACCTCCTAAATAAACCATTTCAACTTCTGGGTGATCCATCAGTAGTCGTACTAACTGCACTCCACCATAGCCCGACGCGCCAACAATCCCAACGGGTACGCGTCTAAATTTGCCCATGATCTGAAATCCTTATCCCATGAATGGTTAATTCGTTCTCAGCTATCAACAATATCAGCGACCAGAGGCGCAGCGCACAAAAGGTCTTAAACCCCTCTACTTTGTTCTGAGAAGATGGGGGAGCAAACAAATGATTATTATGCTTCCTCATCCCCTTCATCCTTTGCGATCGCTGCACTTTATCCCCATATTTAATGGCAAAAATTTTTGCCCCGTTATCAAATCATTGCTAGTCTACTTCTCTGCCTTATAAAGGAGCTACAATCTAAAAGAAGAAATTGTTAAAAAAATTTACGTTTATAGCTGGAAATCTTCTGTGTCACAGCCTAATCCTACCCAAGCTTTTAAATTTGATTCGATTGATGCCGCTTTAGCAGACCTAAAAGCTGGTCGCGTCATTGTAGTGGTAGATGATGAAAATAGAGAAAATGAAGGCGACTTAATTTGTGCTGCCCAATTTGCCACACCCGACATGATTAATTTTATGGCGGTGGAAGCAAGAGGACTAATTTGTTTGGCAATGACAGGCGATCGCCTAGACGAGCTAGACTTACCCTTGATGGTAAGCAACATTACAGATACTAACCAAACTGCTTTCACTGTCAGTATTGATGCCGGGCCAGAATTAGGTGTCACTACAGGCATTTCAGCAGAAGACCGCGCCCGAACTATCCAGGTTACTCTCAACCCAGCCACAAAACCTACCGATTTGCGTCGTCCTGGTCATATTTTTCCGATTCGAGCTAAGGTTGGAGGCGTACTCAAACGCGCAGGACATACGGAAGCGGCTGTGGACTTAGCGAGATTAGCAGGGCTATACCCGGCGGGGGTAATTTGTGAAATTCAAAACTCCGATGGTTCAATGGCGCGGTTGCAGCAGTTAGTTGAATACGCTAAACGTCACAATTTAAAAATTATTAGCATTGCGGATTTAATCAGTTATCGCCTACAGCACGATCGCTTAGTGTATCGTGAGGTTATTACCAAGCTGCCTAGTCAATTCGGTCAGTTTGAAATTTACGCCTATCGCCATACTCTGGATAATACAGAACACGTTGCAATTGTCAAGGGCGATCCAGCTAATTTCAAAGATGAGCCAGTGATGGTACGGATGCACTCAGAATGCTTAACTGGTGACGCTTTGGGTTCTTTACGCTGCGACTGTCGGATGCAGCTTGTAGCTGCACTGAAAATGATTGAGTCTGCTGGTCAAGGTGTAGTTGTATACCTGCGTCAAGAAGGGCGGGGAATTGGCTTGATTAACAAACTCAAAGCCTACTCGTTGCAGGATATGGGACTAGATACAGTAGAAGCAAATGAGCGTTTGGGATTTCCTGCTGACTTGCGAGACTACGGTATGGGGGCACAAATGCTCATGGATTTGGGCATCAAAAAGATTCGTCTGATCACCAATAATCCCCGCAAAATTGCAGGTGTCAAGGGTTATGGGCTGGAAGTAGTCGATCGCGTGCCATTGTTAATTGAGGCAAACGACTACAATTCCTATTATCTGGCGACAAAGGCGAAAAAGCTGGGTCACATGCTGTTACAAACTTATCTAGTAACAGTAGCAATCCATTGGCAAGATGACCCGGAAGCTGTAACCGAACGTTATGAACGCTTAGAGAAACTGCGACACTTAGCCAGAAGTAACGATCTATTGTTGCAGGAAGAAGCGCGCCCCTTAGCGATCGCTTTATTTGACGAGCCATCTTTAACTGTACACTTGGGTTTCGATCAGGCAAAAGTTGCTAGCTGTGATTGGTATCAGCAGAGTGGTCATCCTTACATACAGGCAATCTTCCAAATTCTGGATAACCTAGCAACAGTGCCTTACATCCAGAAACTAGAATTTCTGATTTCTTCTGGTTGCGATCCTTTGAGTAATTTACAAGTCCAACTAGATCGGCAGACATTCGCGGATGGTACACTGCCTTCATCGATTAGCGATCGCTTGGAGACGCAACAAATTTACAGCTTTAGCAAATAGCCACAACCCTAAAAGCCAACTTTTTAAGGAGTTAGAGGATTTATATGTGTGTAAGTCCTACATTGCCCCCAAACTTTTCAGCCGTTCTTTTATATAGACAATGAGAGCAATCAAAATTATTGTTGAAAAACATAATGACGGTTACGTAGCATATCCTTTGGGTATCAAGGGGGTTGTAGTTAGTGAAGGTGACAGCTATGAAGAAGCACTAGCTGATGTTAAATCTGCTATCCACTGCCATATAGAGATATTTGGTCAAGAGGTTTTAGAAGAGGAATCACCAGTCCTAGAAGCTTTTGTGGCGGAAGCTGAGGTTCCTATTTAATGGTTAAATTCCCAGTAGACGTACTTCAAGCTAAAGTTATTAAGACATTGGAATTTCTGGGATTCACTGTTATTAGGAGCGAGAGCATATTGTTATGGAGCGAGAAAACTAAGATGAAACAAAAACTCCACTAACTATGCCTAACCACTCTCAAATTAAAGGTTCAACGTTGAGATCCATTTGTACTCAAGCGGGTATTTCAAGAGAGGATTTTTTATCTGCTTATGAGCAAATCTGAAAGCAATACTGCTCGGTTAAAACTAAAAAATAGAAATGTGTAGCGAATTAGGCGAAGCTTTGGAACTGAAGTTCAATTATAAAACTCGCATTACAGGCATTACAGATACTTTTGCACCAACTACTCATCTAGCATGGCTTTTACTTCTTCATCTGTAGGTGGTAGGGTGTCAGTCTTCGCAATACCGATTAAACTTGCAGCTAAACCCTTTGGCTTTGACGTTGGCTGAAGTTTTGGTTGGAGCGATCGCTCTCCAAACTTCTACTGTTTACCTCAGAACACGAAACACCGAGTTCGGAACTCGACACTTGAGCCTCAGAACACGAAACACCGAGTTCGGAACTCGAAGTGTCGAGATAAAAACGCCAGAGTTGAGTTCTTTAAAGAAGAGTGGGGATTAGAGAGTGAGGAAGTGAAAGAGTGGGGAGTGAGGGAGAAGAATTAATAACCAATGCCCCATGCCCCATGCCCCATGCCCCATGCCCAATTAATAATGAGTTGCCGACTTGCGATGATGCACAGCAGTAACGCCATCAGTATCTAACAATTTGCCACTCTCGACAGTCGCATAAACCAGCCAGTGGTCGCCAGATTCCATCCGGTTTTGTACGGAACATTCGAGATATGCTAGAGCATCCGTAAGTATAGGAGAACCGCTTTCAGCTTCTTCGGCGGCGACATCAGCAAATCGGTCTTGTCCTGGCCCAAAAGGTTTGAGGAAGTGCTTCATCAATCCCAGGTGATTCCCTTCCTTGAGGATATTGAGGACAAATTTGTTTCCTGTATGCGTCAGTGTTTCTACTGCCCGATCTTTGGCAACGGCGATGGTTAAACCAGGTGGACTAAAACTGGCTTGAGATACCCAAGAAGCTAACATGGCACTGGAGCGATCGCCTTCTTTGGCTGTGAGAACGCAAAGAGAACCGACAATCCGACCAACTGCTTGTTCTACATTTGTTGCAGGTTGACTTGGCGATCGCACTTTTCTCGCTTTCTTCAGTGCTTGGGCAAAGTCGGTTCCAGCTTCTTCGCATAATTGTAAGGTGGCATCGTCGGGTTTGAATTTGACGCGGATGGTATCAAAACCAAACCGATAGCCAGCATCTTTTAATTTACTCTCGATTAAATCAATCGCTTCCCCACTCCAGCCAAAGGAACCAAAAGCACCAGCGAGTTTATTGTTAGTAGCGGTAGATAGCACAATCCCTAATGCGGTCTGCACGGGTGTCGGTGCATGACCGCCGAGAGTGGGAGAACCGATGATGAAACCACCCGCTTTTTCGACAGCCGCTCGGATTTCTTCTGGTTCGGTAAATTCGCAGTTAATCGATTCTACGGCAACACCAGCTTTTGTGATCCCACGAGCGATCGCTTGGGCTAATGTGGCTGTATTTCCATAAGCTGATGCATAAATTAACGCTACTGTCAAGTCAGCAGATGTTTGCTGTTGACTCCATTCCCGATAAGCTTTGGTTAGGTCGATTAAGCCATAGCGCACCAAAGGCCCGTGTCCAGTGGCATACATTCTCACAGGAAAATCGACCAGTTTATCCAGCGCGGTTTCAACTTGACGAGCGTGGGGAGCCATCAGGCAATCAAAATAATAGCGCCGATCCTCGTTATATACTTCCCAGCCTTCATCAAATACCTGATCTCCACAAACGTGCGCCCCAAATAACTTATCTGTGTAGAGAATTTCTGTTTGTGGATCGTAGGTGCAAAGTTGATCGGCATAGCGGGGATTGGGAGTGGGAATAAATTCTAAATTATGCCCATTACCCAAATCTAGAGTTTCCTCGCCCCGCATCACAAGAATTTGCAAATCTTGATTTTCCAACGCCGCACGTAAATTTCTCGCCCCTGGATTAGAACACACAAAGGTGATTTGCGGGGCAATTTTTAATAAAGCTTTTAAAGTTGCAGCACGGTTAGGATTTACGTGTCCCAAAATTACATAATCTAAATCTTCAAGATGGAAACGTTGTTGCAAAGCTTCTAAATAAATTTGCGTAAAGGTTTCCCCTGGAGGATCGATAATGGCGGTTTTATCACTTTCAATTAAATAAGAATTAGCAGTTGTACCCTTAGCAAGAGCATATTCAATTTCAAATCTCAGCCTTGACCAACTGCGCGATCGCAGTATTCTCGTATCTGTCGCAATCGGGAAAACTTGAACGTCACGGGGTTTGTTTTTTGACATAGCTTTATTGGGGAATGGGGCATGGGGCATGGGGCATGGGGCATTGGGCATTGCTTATTAATTATTCTCCCTGCCCCTCTGCTCCCCTGCTCCCCTTGTTAATAATGGTTGCCGACTTTACGGTGATGCACAGCAGTCAAACTTTCTGGTTTAGAAACTGCTCCGGCGTAGACTGTGCTGTATACTCCCCAATGGTCGCCGCAATCCATTCTGCTGATGACTTCACACTCCATGTAGGCGAGGGCATCGTTGAGGATGGGCGCACCATTTTCGGCTGGCTGAGTTCTCACACCTTGAAAACGATCTGCGCCAGGGGCGAACCGTTTCAAAAAGTGTTTCATTAATGGTTGGAAATTGCCTTCTTCTAAAACGTTGAGAACAAAGCGATCGCCTACTTGCATGAGTGATTCAATTGCCCGATCTTTGGCGACTGCAATCGAGAATCCCAACGGTTTGAAGCTAGCTTGAGCAACCCAGGAGGCTAGCATCGCACTGGATACATCGCCTTTTTTAGCAGTAATAATATATAACCCACCGCTGATTCTACCTAGTGCTTTATCTAAGTCAGCACCAAGGGATTTCATCGCTTTGATGTTGCGATCGCGTGTTACCCATTGAGCTAAGTCTGTACCCGCTTCTTCACACAACTTGTAGGTATTTTCCGTAGGCGTTTGTTTAATCCGAATTGGTGGAAAAACTGTTGTCAAACCTAAATTGCGGAATTTACTCACCAAAGGATCTATTGGCTCATCATCGCCACCACCGGTTTCAAATACGCCGATAGCTTGCTTTTCTTTGGTCGATCCTAAAACTGTGCTGAGTGCAGCTTGGATATTCGCAGCGCCAGAAGCCGGAGGTAATCCAACAACTAGTCCAGCACAACGGCTAACTACTTCCCGCAGTTCTTGTAAATCGACTTCAGATCCCAAATCGACAATTTCCACTGCGACACCGGTTTTACCGATACCGTTGGCAATTGCTTGCGCTAGGCGATCGCTATATCCGTATTCAGAAACGTAAAATATCCCAATTATTGTTTCTGCCTTGGTTTGGCTTTGGCTCCAAGTGCGGTAACGTCCAACTAGTTCTTCTACATTGTGAGATAATAATGGGCCGTGCCCTGTGGCAATCATGTCGATCGTTTTCAGTTCCGCCATCCGCTTCAGCGCAGATAGAACCGATCGGGCATTGGGCCCCATCAAGCAATCGTAGTAGTAATGAAAGTCTTCTTCGATCGCTGCCAGGTTTTCATCAAAGGTGCTATCTGAGCAATAGTGCAACCCAAAAGCGTCGCAGGTGTAGAGAATTTTGGTTTTGTGGTCAAAGCTGAAAATGGTATCCGGCCAATGTAAATTTGGAGCAATCACGAATTCAAATTCATGCCCATTGCCCAAATCTAAGCGATCGCCATTTTTCACAATCCGCCGTTTAAATGGCTGATGTACCAAATTCTCCAGAAACTGAATCGCCACTTTAGAACCGACAACGGTTATTTCTGGAGCCATAAGCAGCAAATCTTTAACTAAACCGCTATGGTCTGGCTCCGTGTGGCTGATAATTAAATAATCAATTTCTGTTGGGTTGATTAATCCGGTGAGCGTATCAAAGTATAGTTGGCGAAATTTTTCGTGGGAGGTGTCAACTAAGGCAGTCTGCTCCCCGCGAATGAGAAACGAGTTATAAGTGGTGCCGTTTTGCAGACCAAACTCAATATCGAAGCGATCGCGATCCCAATCCAAAGAGCGAATAGCCGTTGTCTCTTGAGCAATCTCTACAGTCTGTATGGTGAGCCGTTTTTCAGTTTTTTCTGTGAGTGCTACCATAACTCCCTCCTTGACACAATGAGTATTTCTTCCTCTTCTTTTATTGTTACACGGCTTTAATGTTAATTTTTATTAAAAAACCTATAGTTGACTTAAAAAAGTTAAAAGTGTGAAACCACAGAGCCACAGAGAGGAAATTTGGCTAGCCTTGGAAATTGGTAATTCGCGGCTGCATTGGGCATTGTTTATTGGCGAGACACTTTACTCAGCTTGGGATACCAACTATCTTGCTGAGTCTGTCATACAACATCTAACTGAATTTCAAACCCTAGATGATTTATTGCTGGCAATTTCTCCAAGCCATCAACAAAGTAATTTTCTCACAAATACTCCACCCCTTTGCGCTTTTGTCTCTCTGCCCCCGTGCCCTCTTGTCCTTGCCTCAGTAGTTCCCAGTCAAACTGCTATTTGGCAAACTTACCCAAATGTTCGCGTTATTACCTTAGACCAAATACCACTAAAAGGCGTGTATACCACACTAGGAATTGACCGCGCTTTAGCTTTGTGGGGTGCAGCGAAAACTTGGGGTTTTCCGATGTTGGTAATTGATGCTGGAACAGCGCTAACTTTCACGGCTGCGGATGCTAATGAGTGTCTAGTTGGAGGTGCAATTTTGCCGGGATTAGGCTTGCAATTTGCAACTCTCGGTCAAAAAACAGGACAATTACCATTAGTAGAAATGCAAAATTTTCCGTCTCTACCAGCACGTTTTGCTCTCAATACTAAAGAAGCAATTCAAAGCGGGATAATTTACACAGTATTAGCTGGAATCAAAGATTTTATTGAAGCCTGGTTGCAATTATTTCCTAATGGTAAGATTGCAATTAAAGGGGGCGATCGCACTTTATTGATTAACTACTTGCAAGCTTTATATCCTGAAATTGCAGATACTTTAATTGTGGAAACAAATTTGATTTTTTGGGGAATGCGCGAAATAGTAATGGGTGATAGAACAGATGGAATAAAATGAAGAGAGAAGTTTATCCATAGTGAAGTTATGCCCAAAGCATCATCGCTTTATGTAATTATGCAACAACTTGCTGCCCTTTCTTTAGTGGATCTTTTCAAACTTAGGGCAATAATCGATGCGTTGATTGAGGAAAAATCTTCTCCACCGTCCAATATTTTGAGTGTTGGAAGCTATCAAAGAGCAATGTCTGTTTCTAGTGAAACGAGAGACATTGATATCGCAGCTGTATTCCCCCCTATGATTCCGGGGTCGAGTATAAGAGGTCAGATCAGATCCGCTATTATCTCAGGAAACTTAGAACACATTAATTTAGATGAATATCAAGTTGTCCAATTTTCTAAATCGGAAGCAAAAGGGGATGATTCCTTAGAAAAGGTAATAAAACTGGTTGACGAATGGATGGCTGATGAATCTGGATACGATGAGCAAACATACCCACAGATTGAGACAGCTTTGAACCAAAATCAGTTATCACTATAAAAACTTAGATGGGTAGAGCCATATTGCTAGACACTCATCCTTTGAGTCAAGTAACACATCCAAAAGTAAACCAAAAAGTCCAACAGTGGTTGAAATCTTTACAGAAAACCGAAACTGTTATACGTGTGCCAGAAATAGCTGATTATGAACTTCGGCGTGAACTATTGAGACAAGGAAAACAAAAGAGTATAGATCGCCTCAACAAACTTAGCCAAGATTGTCTCATCCCACTGACTCCCGAAACGATGCGAAAAGCAGCCGAATTATGGGCATGGGTACGAAACCAGGGGAAGCCTACAGCAAGCAATGAAAGTTTGGATGGTGATGTAATTCTTGCTACTCAAGCAATTCTTCAATTAAGGAGTTTTAATCAGGTCATAGTTGTGACAACAAACTTGAAACACATATCACGGTTTGAGAGCGAAGGAATATGTGTAGTGGATTGGCAACAAACCTTGAATGAGCTAGTTTAATTCGTTGAAATTATGACTTTTTAAAATACCTTGAATAAACTCCCGAATTTCGCTCGCCACAACCTCAGCACAAGATTCTGGCAAGTCATTTCCGGCATGGGCAATCATTTTCAACTCGACTTTCGGTATCAGTTGAGCATAAACACGGCTTCTGGCTAAAGCATCTGGAGTATCTTGGCCA
The DNA here is from genome assembly GCF_034530995.1 of Nostoc sp. DedQUE04. Lineage (NCBI taxonomy): Bacteria > Bacillati > Cyanobacteriota > Cyanophyceae > Nostocales > Nostocaceae > Nostoc > Nostoc sp. DedQUE04. The sequence continues at coordinate 101,787 of NZ_JAVRCA010000022.1, forward strand.
CCTTGTAAAATAAAAACTGGGACATCTATCATGTAAAGCTGCTTTTGCAGTAATTCCGCCTCAATTTCTACTTGTCGCCGTTTGAAAAGTAACTGGCAACCTATGGGATACGGCAATAGCGATTGACGCAACTGCAAGTCTTGGGCAATTTTTTCATGCCAACCCAGGATTTTAGTCAAAGGACTGAGCGATCGCAACAATTTAACTACTAGTGGTGGATAATTCAATAATCGCCGCATTTTCTGACAATACTCTTCTTGTCCTGCTATCTCTACGCCCTCTGGTGCTAGCAGTACCACACCATCAACTTTCTCTGGATACTTTAAAGCATAGCTAGCAGCAATCCAACCCCCAAGAGAATGCCCCACTAAATATACTTTTTCTAGCTTCACAGCTTGCAAAAATTCAGCTAAACACTCAACTTGTAAATCTATCGAATGATAGATATTAGGATTTTCTGATTCACCAAACCCTAACAAATCAGGTGCAAAACAATGAAAATCTTGTGCAAGGGATTCCATCACAGATAACCATTGACTGCTCTCATTCCAAGCACCATGTAAAAAAATTATAGGAGTTTTTTCACCGACTTCACGCCAGAATAATAGCCCTTGAGAGAGCTTTCTCCGGGAGTTACGCAATAGTGTATCCATTTTATTTAGTAGTTAACTTTTAGCATCATAATAAATAGTCATTAGTCATTAGTCATTAGTCATTAGTCAAATTACAAACACAAAGGTGTGGTGCAATTCGTTTAGCGTCTCCTTGGGGAAGCCTATCGTAGAGGAGAGAGGATTCCTTAAATCATAACCTTGGTGGAAATAACCAATGACAAATGACAAATGACAAATGACAAAATATTATTATGCCAATGTTGTCAAACCATTCAAGTAGTCTTGCAACTGCCGAGTATGGTCGTGAGACATCTTTCCTGAAGGTAGTAAACTGGGAGAGAAAGCTTGGATTTCCATGACTTCTAAGGTGTCTTGAATCTCCATTGTCCCATGCACCTCGGCTTCAACCACAATACAAATTGAATGGATTCTGGGATCGCGGTCTGGTGCAGAGTAAACTCCTACTAAACGGTTAATTTTCACCAATTCTAACCCGGTTTCCTCCATCAATTCCCGGCGAACTGTATTGGGAATATCTTCTCCCCAATCTACAATCCCTCCAGGCAATGACCAAAGACCATTGTCGCGCCGTCGGATCAGTACAATCCGACCATCGGGTAAAATTGGGATGATACTAGTGCCAGTAATGGGATGACGAAATATTATACCCAATACTGTTTGTCCAATACGCCATAAGCTACGTGTGGACTCGACAGCTGCCGGAAAAAAAGCAATAACGTTCAATCTTCAAAATTTATGTGTTGTATTCTATATTTCCCTACCACTTACATAAGCTCAACTAATAAAATTTTGGTTGAGTTTTATTTTATACAAAAATGTTTGTGGGTTGAGATTTTATTCTTACGATTTACGTAGAATACTATCGATTCTAACATCAAGTTTCAATAGAAGCACTGTATTTATATATACATACTATTTATTGAATCAGGTATATTTTTAGTTTATGGCAAGCATTAGTGGTATTGAAACTAGCTATCACTTATAGTTTTTCAGTAAATATAAAAAAATATGAATAATAAGTCAAAATCCAAAATTCTGAATATCTGAATTTATAAGAGGCAATTAACTAGAGTTTAAGACCTCCTCTTAATTTAAATATCGCTCAATCAAATATTAGACTTCATGCTTAAATTCACCTATGCCTGCTAAGTTTTGATGACTAATTACTGAATTATTCATTAATAAAATTGGTTTGTTTCTATAACAACAACTAGTGAGCTATTTTACAATTTATTTTACAATTTATTTGACACATTGGAATCTAATAAAAGATATTTTTCGTCTTGCTAGTGGAGATAATTCAGAATTTTTATTGACAAAGTTAGGTATAATGCGATAGACTAGTACACTGTTTAAAGCGTATTTATTGCTGCACTAGGTTAAAAGTATATCAATAACATTGGTAACTAATATTGCCTACGTGATGCCTAGTTGCTACTTTTTTGTTGTTTATTAATAGAGGTGAACATGGCCAAGCGCCGTAACCCGAAAAAAGAAAAGGCGCTACGTAACCAGGCGTATGCCAGAAAGTTTCGTAAACGGACTACGACAGGAAGAATGCAGAGAAGGTTCCAACAAAGACCACCAAAGAGTGAGGAAGAAGAAGGCGCAGCAGCAGCTGACACTGAATAAGTTGTCTGCCTAAATCCTTATTGTTTGGGTTATTTACCTTTTAGGGCGCACATTTATTTGTACGCCCTTATTTATTTTTGGGGATTGGGGCATTGGGCATTAGTTATTCCCCTTGTCTCCCTTATCTTTTTTGTCCCCCTTGTCCCTACTCCCCAGTTTCCCAATCCCTCTATTGAGCAATTTGAGCACGGGCGGCTATGAGTGCTTTGTTTACCTGAACAAAGCCAGTACCTCCGTAACTGTTGCGGGCAGCAACAACTTGACGGGGGGATATCGCCTCATAAATATCTGCTGCAAATGCCGGATGTATTTGTTGCCACTCTTCCAATTTTAAATCTTTTAGGAGTTTACCTGCGGCAATACTAGTTTTTACTACCTTACCCACAAGGTTGTAAGCTTCCCGAAAAGGAACGCCCCGTGCTGCCAAATAATCTGCTACATCGGTAGCATTAGAAAAATCCTCCGCTACAGCTGATGCTAACCGCTGAGTACGAAATTCTAACCCTTCCCTGAGCAAAATCGTCATCGCTTCTAGAGAAGCTTTGACTGTGTTAACGCTATCAAATAGACCTTCTTTATCTTCTTGTAAATCTTTGTTATATGCCAGGGGTAGCCCTTTCATGATGACTAACATCGCCTGGAGATGACCGAATACACGTCCTGTTTTTCCCCGCACCAATTCTGGAACATCAGGGTTTTTCTTTTGAGGCATGATACTGGAACCTGTAGCACAGCTATCTTTGAGGGTGACGAAGCGAAATTCTTCAGATGACCAAAGAATGACTTCTTCTGCAAGGCGGCTGAGGTGAACCATAATCAAGCTAGCAGCACACAAAAATTCGATCGCAAAATCGCGATCGCTCACTCCATCGAGGCTATTAGCATAAATATCGTCAAAATTCAATAGTTTGGCTGTGTAGTGGCGATCAATGGGGAAAGTAGTTCCCGCTAAAGCACCGCATCCTAAAGGTGAAATATTTACGCGGCGAGAAACGTCTCCTAAGCGTTCCCAGTCGCGTTGCGCCATTTGAAAGTATGCCAAGAGGTGGTGAGCTAAACTCAGGGGTTGGGCGCGTTGGAGGTGGGTATAGCCAGGAATCAAAGTTTCAACGTGCTTTTCGGCTATATCCAGCAAAACAACTTGAAATTCTCGCAATTTGCTTTTGATTTGTTGGATTTGGTCGCGGAGATAGAGTCTGGTATCGGTTCCAACTTGGTCATTACGCGATCGCGCTGTATGCACCTTTTTACCTACATCACCAACAATTTCTGTCAGTCGGCGTTCAACTGCAAAATGTACATCTTCAGCATCGACACCAGGCTGAAATTTCCCCTGGCGGTACTCTTGGCGAATTTGTTCTAAACCGGCAACCAGTTGCTCTCCTTCTTCTGGGGAGATAATGCCCGTGTGAGCAAGCATTTTGGCATGAGCTTGAGAACCAGTGAGGTCATATTCAATTAATTCAATATCAAAACTTATACTGGCATTAAAACGAGCGATCGCTGGATGCAACGCTGATTCAAACCGCTGGCTCCAAGTTTCTTTTTTGGTCATAAATTATCAAAAGGTGGGCGATAGTTAAGAGTTAAGAGTGAGGAGTTATGAGTTTTTGACTCCTAACTTCTCACTCCTCACTTTCAACTCCTAACTTTTAAATTTAACCGTAGCTAGTTAGATTCCGAATCATATAGCCAATGACTAAACCAATCAACAATGCCCACACTTGACCTGTTTGTATAAAGTGGCTCCAAGCTTTTTGCATCTGACCCATAACGTTTGGATCGGTGATTGTTTGTGCTAGTGCCGTCAAATTTACAGGCAAATGCCAAAGTAACTGAGATGTCAAATCGCTGTAATTGCTCATATTTGGTAATTAAGAAGTTAGGACTGAAAAATTCCAGTATCAGTTCATTTTTTACATTAAGTACTGATATTTACTGAAATATTAGATATAACTTCAATGTCTTAACTCAAGATGCAGCCGATGCCAACCGCAATTTCTCGGCAGTCCGCAAAATTTGCCCCGCCAAAACTGCTGCACCAAAACCATTATCGATATTGACTACGCCTACTCCCGCAGCACAAGAGTTAAGCATTGTCAATAAAGGTGCTAAACCACCAAAACTTGCGCCATAACCGATGCTGGTGGGTACGGCAATCACAGGACAACTCGCTAAACCAGCGACAACGCTGGGTAAAGCGCCTTCCATCCCCGCCACGACAATCAACACCGATGCTGATTCAATCAGGTGGCGGTTACTCAGCAAACGGTGAATTCCAGCAACACCAACATCCCAGAGACGCTGTACCCGAAAACCAGAAAGTTCAGCAGTGACAGCCGCTTCTTCAGCAACGGCTAAATCGGCAGTACCAGCAGAAAGAATGCCAATTTCACCCGCAAATTGTGGTTCGATGGTAGGGGGAGCGATCGCACAAATTCGTGCCGATTCGTAATATCGCAAACCGCTAACTTTTGATTGCAGTACGGTATAAACTGCTGGTTCGATACGAGTTGCCATCACGACCGGATTGCGGAGGCGCATCACCTCGATAATTTGAGCAATTTGGTCGGGAGTCTTACCAGGGCCCCAAATCACCTCTGGAAAACCAGTTCTTAGCTGGCGATGATGGTCAATTTTGGCAAATTCACCTACAGATTCATAAGTTAAATCTTTGAGTGAGTCTAATGCCGTATCTGGCGTAACTTTACCATTAGCAACCGCTTCTAAGAGCGATCGCAAAGTTTTTTCATTAGTCATGGGTCATTTTTCCTTTGTCATTTGTCATTTGTCATTTATTTTTTGTGAATAAACAATGCCCCATGCCTAATCTTCTGTTACTTTAATTTGTTCAATATTCCAGAATGCGCCGCCAAGAGCAGAGAATTTAATGCCTTCAAAACGATTACGCACCGCTGATAATGAATAAGGATTAACCAAGTAAATAAAAGGTAAATTTTCCTGAGTAATCCGCTGTGTTTCGGCATAAATCGCTTTAACTTTAGTTTCGTCTAATTCCTGTGCAGCTTGAATGTAAAGATTCCCTATTTCCGCTTCCCAAGGAGCAACCTCCCAACCCTGAATCGGCTTTTGTCCTGCTTGGGGTTTCTGATTAAACATGTGCAATCCGCCTTCAGGTGCCCAGACATTAGCTCCGTCATTCGGTTCTAATCCGCCAGTCAAACCCATCAAAGAAGCTTCCCAATCCAAGGAGTTAGAAGTTTTATCAGTAAAAGTATTCCATGCCAACGGCGTGAAATCAACTTGAATGCCGATTTTGCTCAAGTCTTGTTTAATCTGCGATCCCATTGCCTCACGGATTTTATTTCCAGCATTAGTAAGCAAAGAGAAACGAACGCGATTTCCCTGAGAATCTACTAACTGATTGTTGTTGTACTTAAATCCTGCTTTTAGCAGTAATTCCTTCGCTTTTTGCTGATTGTAATCGTAAACTTTTAACCCCTCTTTAGGGGAAAGGTAATAGGGGCTTTGCACAGAAATCGGTGAATTTTGTGCTACACCCAAGCCGCGAAAAGTATTATTAATCATCGTTTGGCGGTCAATTGCATAAGCTATAGCTTGCCGAAATTGCACATTATTGAACCACCGAGATTTAACTGGATCTACCAGTGGTTTTCCGTCCCTTTTACCTTTGTTGAGATTGAACCAAACAAACGATGTAGCGGATGTTGGCCCCCCATTATAAATTGTGAAATTACTCTGTTTTTCTTGCACCTTTAGCAAAGAAAAGTAATCTGGTGACACTCCTACAGTATCTAACCCGCCAGAACGAAATTGCAGCAAGGAGGTATCTGTTGATTCCACAATTTGCCAAATTACCCGTTCAATATAAGGTTGGGAATTACCTTGAGCGTCCTTGCGCCAGTAGTAGGGATTGCGCCGGAAGACCACACGCTGACTTGTGTCGTAGCGCTCTATTTTGTAAGGGCCGTTGACAATAATTTGGTCGGGAGGAGTATCAACACCCCATTTTGTCAGAAAAATCGGACTCCCATTTTGGTCTTTGGTTTTTACTGATTGTTGCAATATGTGGGCAGGCAAAATTGGCGAACCTGTATTTAGTAAGAACGGTCTAAAGGGTTCTGGTACGATAAACTCAACCCGGCGCTCATCCACTTTTTGCACAGTGGGTAGCTTCCGACTCTCACCAATTCTCAAACCGTCTCTCACATCTGTAGGAATTGCTTCGTTAAGGTAAATATCGTTGTAGGTAAACACCACATCATCTACTGTTAGTGGCTGACCATCAGACCATTTCAACCCTTCGCGTAGGGTAAAAACAATCTTTAATTTATCATCAGAAATTTGCCAGGATTCAGCTAATGCTGGCTCAATTTTTGCAGTGATTGGATTTTGGGTAATTAACCCCTCGTAAATTAAAGGAAAAACATTAGGAAACTCTTGACTCAGAGGGTAGTTAAAAGTTTTAGGATCGCTGAGAATGCTACTTACTAATTGCGGTACTTGAGCCGCGGGACTTTTAAAGTTAGCTGGGTTGCAGGCGGTAACTGTAAATGCTATTGCTGAAGTAAAAATTATTGGCAGCCAAAAGCGTTTAATTGCCAAAAATATTTGTCTAAAAAAGTTCATAATTACTAATCTATTTACATTCTAATCAGTATTGAATATCTTTATTAGAGACTAAAAGAAAGTTATTCTGAAGCACCTAGCAAGACGACAGCATAAGCACATATACCTTCTTCACGGCCAACAGGGCCTAATTTTTCGTTAGTAGTAGCTTTAATGCCAATTTGATTTGGTTGTAATTCTAAAACTGTCGCTAGTTTGTCGCGCATGTTGTGAATATGCGGTTTTAATTTTGGACGTTCTGCTACTACTACCGAGTCAATATTTTCGATCTGCCAGCCTTGAGCGCGAATCAATTGATGTACTTGAGTTAATAGTACTAAACTATCTGCTCCCGCCCATTGGGGATCGCTAGGTGGAAAATAATGACCAATATCGCCCAAGGATAATGCCCCAAGCATGGCATCCATAATTGCGTGTGTTAACACATCAGCGTCACTGTGCCCTAATAAACCCAGTTCATGGGGAATTTGAATTCCACCTAAAATCAAAGCGCGATCGCTCACTAGTTGGTGAATATCGTAGCCATTACCAATACGAATTTTAGTCATTTGTCGTTTGTCATTTGTCGTTTGTCATTTGTCAGGAGTTAGAAATTATTCTTCTCTCCATACTCCCCTGCTTTCCTGCTTCCCTGCTCCCCCTGCTCCCCCTGCATCAATTTCTCCAGGAGATCGGGGCGGCGATCGCGGGTTCTTTGAATTTGTTGTTCGTAACGCCATCGAGCGATCGCGGCGTGATTTCCACTGAGCAAGACATCAGGCACTTTCAAACCGCGAAAATTCGCCGGACGAGTATATTGGGGATAATCCAATAACCCCTCCTCAAAACTTTCTGCTGTCAGGGACTCCGTTTTAGCCACAGTCCCTGGTATTAGCCGCACTACACCATTAATTAAGGCCATTGCTGGAATTTCTCCACCGGTCAGAATAAAATCGCCTAAAGATACTTCACGAGTTACCAAATGCAGCACTCTCTCATCCACTCCTTCGTAATGCCCGCAAATAACTACTAACTGGTCATAATTTGTCGCCAATTCTTTCAAAAGAGCTTGATTAATTGTTTGACCCTGTGGACTCATCAAAATTACTTCTCTTCGGGGTAGAATCGGCAGCGACTCTACAGCGGTAAAAATAGGTTCTGGCTTCATTAGCATCCCAACGCCGCCGCCGTAGGGTTCATCGTCTACCTTTCGGTGTTTATCAGTGGTAAAGTCCCGTGGATTAATCAGATGCACTTCGGCAATCTGTTTGGCTAAGGCTTTACCTAGCAGCCCAGAATTGAGAACAGAGTTAAAACAGTCAGGAAAAAGCGTAACTATATCAAAGCGCACAGTTATTCGTATTCGAGGACACTAATCTTAAATTTGAATGTCTAGCAAACACCAGCAAGCCAAGGTCGGGTTAAACTCCAGTTAAACTTTATCAATAGTATCTAAAACTACCAGACCTCCTGGATTTTAGATGGGATCAAAAGTTTTTCTAATTACTTAATTTATGTTTAAATGTTGTCACAAGTACATTTAAATTAATAATCATATCAAGTTAACAACTTCCAGGATGCATCGAGCCAGCCTCAGAAAAAAGCGTAGTCTTAACTGCTTTTCCCCAACTCTAAAGGGGGAATCTAGCTACTCAAAGACTATTTTGCCCTGCTGCAAGTGGACAGATGAAAAACAAGGCGCTGGCCAGAGAGGAATGGGAACAAACACGTTTAGACTGAGGCAATGCGAGCGTGAAGCGAGAATTTGGAGAGTGGCTTTCCCCAGTTCCAAACTTCCAAAAAGTGTCCTCTCAAAAGTTGCAAAGCGCAAAAATTATCAGCAACTGAACCTTGTTGAATTCACACGCCATTCGCCACAAGCCGGGGAACCATGCACGGCAGTCGCTCATGGGGGAAACCCTCAAGACCGTGCTGCCTCACCAAGGCGATGGCTCCTGAAGTTGTTGACAGGAGAACCAAAATGCCGCAATTACAAGCTAAATCGCTAGAAATGAGGACACCCCAAGCAACTAAAACCGCCGTTCTGGTTATCGGAGGTGCAGAAGATAAAGTTCATGGGCGCGAAATCCTACGAACTTTTTTTGGACGCGCCGGTGCTAGTAAGGCTTATATTACAATTATTCCATCTGCCTCTCGCGAACCTGCCATTATCGGTGGTCGGTATATTCGCATTTTTGAAGAAATGGGTGCCCAGAAGGTAGAAATTTTAGACATCCGCGAACGAGAACAGTGTGAAGCCTCTCAGATCAAAGCATCCTTAGAAGCCTGTAGTGGAGTATTTTTGACAGGAGGAGACCAGCTGCGTCTTTGTGGCGTCTTGGCAGATACGCCAGCAATGGAAATTATTCGTCAGCGGGTGAGGGCGGGGCAACTTACGTTAGCAGGCACCAGTGCAGGAGCGGCGGTGATGGGGCATCACATGATTGCTGGCGGCGGGAGTGGAGAGACGCCCAATCGTTCCCTAGTGGATATGGCAACGGGTTTGGGATTTATTCCTGAAGTAATCGTTGACCAACACTTTCACAACCGTAATCGGATGGGGCGACTGATTAGTGCGATCGCAGCTCATCCTGATCGCTTAGGTATTGGCATTGACGAAGATACTTGTGCTGTGTTTGAACGTGATGGTTGGCTACAAGTTATGGGTAAAGGCAGTGTCACCATTGTCGATCCCACCGAACTGACCCATACTAACGAACCCCATGTCGGTGCTAATGAACCTTTAACCGTACATAATTTACGTCTCCATATCCTCAGCTTAGGCGATCGCTTCCACTTGTACCAGCGGACTGTATTGCCTGCTGTACACCGAATCTCCAGCTGACGGGATAGAGTATCTGAGGTTACACTGAGTTGACCGCACATTTATTATTTCTTACCGTAGAAAGAAAAATGATAAGAATACCATGTAAAAAGAAAAAACTGTTTTTAACGAACAGTTTAGCGGTCAATTCCAGTAAGAAACTAGAATTTTGGTTCCGAATCTCCATCTACCTATTCCCATGAGAATTCTCAAGATCCAGACATTACGCGGCCCAAACTATTGGAGCATTCGACGCCACAAACTGATCGTCATGCGCCTCGATTTAGAAAACCTTGGCGAGACGCCCTCGAATGAAATCCCTGGCTTTTATGAAGGATTAGTTGAGGCGCTGCCAAGTCTGGAGGGTCACTATTGTTCGCCTGGCTGTCGCGGTGGTTTTCTGATGCGAGTCAAAGAAGGCACTATGATCGGCCACATAGTAGAACACGTAGCCTTAGAACTCCAAGAATTAGCTGGGATGCATGTCGGCTTTGGTCGCACCCGCGAAACTGCCACACCCGGAATTTACCAAGTAGTAATCGAGTACCTGAATGAGGAAGCGGGACGCTACGCTGGACGAGCCGCAGTACGGCTATGCCAGAGTATTGTCGATCGAGGCCGTTATCCCAAGGCAGAACTAGAGCAAGATATCCAAGACCTGAAAGACTTTTCTCGTGATGCTTCCTTAGGCCCTTCTACGGAAGCGATCGTCAAAGAAGCAGAAAAAAGAGGTATTCCCTGGATGGCGCTGGAAGCCCGCTTTTTGATTCAGCTAGGCTATGGCGTGAACCAGAAGCGGATGCAGGCAACAATGACGGACAACACCAGCATTCTGGGCGTAGAACTAGCTTGCGATAAAGAAGCCACTAAACGTATCCTTGCTGCTGCTGGTGCGCCAGTACCCAGAGGTACAGTAATCAACTTCTTAGACGATTTGGAACAAGCCATTGAATTCGTTGGCGGCTATCCCATCGTCATCAAGCCCTTAGATGGCAATCACGGGCGTGGGATCACCATTGATATCAGAAGTTGGGAAGAGGCTGAGGCTGCTTATGAAGCTGCTAGACAGGTTTCTCGGTCAATTATTGTCGAAAGATATTACGTTGGGCGCGACCACAGGGTACTGGTGGTAAATGGCAAAGTAGTAGCAGTAGCCGAACGTGTCCCAGCTCATGTCATTGGCAACGGCAGATCCACCATTGCCGAACTGATTGAAGAAACAAACCTCGATCCAAATCGCGGTGAAGGACATGATAACGTCCTGACCAAGATTGAACTAGACCGCACCAGCTACCAGCTGCTAGAAAGGCAAGGTTACACCCTAAATAGCGTGCCACCCAAGGGCACTATTTGTTATCTCAGGGCAACAGCCAACTTGAGTACAGGTGGTAGTGCCGTCGATCGCACCGATGAAATTCACCCAGAAAATCTGTGGTTAGCACAACGAGTAGTCAAGATTATCGGTTTGGATATCGCCGGACTCGATATCGTCACCACAGATATTAGCCGTCCTCTGCGGGAAGTGGATGGCGTGATTGTCGAAGTTAACGCTGCTCCCGGTTTTCGGATGCACGTTGCCCCAAGCGTAGGTATTCCCCGCAATGTCGCTGGTGCAGTGATGGATATGCTGTTTCCTAACGAGCAATCTAGCCAAATTCCCATTCTCAGCATCACGGGTACTAATGGCAAAACCACCACGACTCGACTACTAGCACATATTTATAAACAAACGGGAAAAGTAGTAGGTTATACTACTACCGATGGAACATACATCGGTGATTACTTAGTAGAAGCTGGCGATAATACAGGCCCTCAAAGTGCCTATCTCATCCTCCAAGATCCTACGGTAGAAGTAGCAGTACTAGAAACGGCTCGCGGTGGCATTCTCCGCTCTGGATTGGGCTTTGAAGCCGCAAATGTAGGAGTAGTATTGAATGTAGCCGCCGACCACTTAGGAATAGGCGATATAGATACCATTGAGCAGTTAGCTAACCTCAAAAGTGTAGTGGCAGAAGCTGTATTCCCTGATGGCTATGCGGTACTCAATGCCGACGATCGCCGCGTCGCTGCGATGTCAGAAAAAACTAAAGCTAATATTGCTTACTTCACTATGAACCCCGATTCGGAATTAGTGCGGAAGCACATCCAAAAGGGTGGAGTTGCGGCAGTATATGAGAATGGCTATTTGTCAATTGTTAAAGGTGACTGGACACATCGCATAGAAAGAGCAGAAAATATACCTTTAACAATGGGCGGACGTGCGCCGTTTATGATTGCCAACGCTTTAGCAGCAAGTTTGGCAGCGTTTGTGCAAAACGTCACAATTGAGCAGATTCGTGCTGGTTTGAAAACCTTCCGAGCTTCAGTTAGTCAAACACCGGGACGAATGAATCTATTTAATTTGGGCAACTACCACGCTTTAGTGGATTATGCTCACAATGCAGCCAGTTACGAAGCTGTAGGTTCCTTTGTGCGGAACTGGACTACAGGACAACGGATTGGCGTAATTGGGGGCCCTGGCGATCGCCGCGACGAAGATTTTGTTACTTTGGGTAAATTAGCAGCGCAAATTTTTGATTACATCATCATCAAAGAAGACGATGATACACGCGGACGCTTACGGGGTTCAGCCGCCCAGTTGATTATTCAAGGCATTACAGAAGTTAAGCCTGATAGCCGCTATGAATCAATTCTGGATGAAACCCAAGCAATCAATAAAGGCTTAGATATGGCTCCTGATAACAGCCTGGTGGTGATTTTGCCAGAAAGCGTTACTCGCGCCATTAAGTTAATTAAGCTGCGTGGTTTAGCCAAGGAAGAGATACACCAACCAAATTCCGGCACAACTATAATCGATTCCCAAAATGGGATCGCGCCTTCTTCTGTGGTGAATACCTTACTGTAGCCAGGAATCAGGAGAAAGCAGTATACTGGCTCCTCCTGACTCTTTTAATTACTGTTTTTCTTCTCCCTGATTGGTTTCCTCGCTGGGAGTTTTCATCTCCTCCTTAAAACCTCTTAGGGTTTTACCCAGTGCAGTTCCCAGTTCAGGAATTTTTTTTGGGCCGAAAATTAGAATAGCGACTATGCTAATTACAGCTATTTCTGGCCATCCCAGTCCAAACATATAAATTTCCTCTAAGGCATCTGTAATTAAATATAGACATTGATGGCTCACATCCCATAAGTTTGCCACCGATCAACGCAACTAACTTCTAATTGGATTGGTAATTGGCAAACCTAACCAATCGCTTAATTCCTGAGCTAGCCATTCCAGTTCCGCTTCCGATTTAATTGCACCATCACTACCACCAAGTTGATATTTTTTTACTCCTACCCAAATATCCAATTGTGCGGGAACGGCAATTCTCGTACCTTCAGAATCTTTCGTAAAATGTTTGGGAATGTAAACTAATTTATTAATACTTTGTCTTGGCGATGCACGGGGACGATAAAATTTCCAAGCAAACAATTCCCAAGTTAGGGAAATTTGTTCTGGATTCAGGCGTAAGCAAATGCGTCCAAAAAAATGAAAGAAAAATTTATACACCATCATCAAGCCAGCACCCCAAAATGGAAGTGAAAACAACGCAAAGGGGATGTTGACAGGAAAAGGTGCTGAAAGTGCACCAATTGTCCAAAAGAGAATAAATGAATTCCAGACGATCGCAAATAAACCTGTAAATATTATTGATGGATCAAAACCAGATGGTGGAACGATAATTTCTAGAAAATCCCAATTTTTGGTTAGTTGAATCTTACTGCCATCTGGTTTGCCAACAACTAAAGTAGGCAAGTTTGTTGGTAGTGGTTTCTCTAAAGCTGCGAGTGCTTGGTTAGCTGAACTCAAACGCCGTTCTAAATTAGGTTCAATCATCCACTTTAACCAATTGCTAAAGCTGGGACTGAGATTAGCCAGTTGTTTAAACTGAATGCGAAAATCTTTTTGGGGTAAATCGGCTGGGTGAGTACCTGTCACCAAGTAAATTAAAGTTGCGCCTAAACTATAAAGGTCTGATGCTGCAACAGTGCGTCCGCCAAATTGCTCTGGTGGCATATAGCCATAAGTTCCCACCACAGTTCTTGTCCCGGTTTCGCTAGCCAAGACTGTTTGCACTGAGCCAAAATCTACCAAATAAACTTGACCGACACTATTTCCAGAACGCTCCCCCAATAAAATATTGCTAGGCTTAATATCACGATGAATTACAGGCGGATGTAGTTCATGTAGGTAAACAAGAATCTCTAAAAGTGCTTTGGCTATCTGTTTGACTTCAGCTTCGGTAAAAGTCCGCCCAGTTTGTAAGCATTGCTCTAAAGTTTGTGCAGGGATATAAGTTTGTACTAGAGCAAATCCTTTGATGGTTGGTAAATTTACCTCAAAATAGTTTAAATAGCCAGGAATTGAGGGATGTGCTAGGTTTTTTAAAGTTTCAGCTTCTCGTTCAAACAACTTGAGTGAATCCCACTCAAAGTCACTGCTAAAAGAGAGTAATTTAATGACAACTAATTTCTGAGTTTGCAAATCACGAGCTAATAGCGTCCGTCGCCCTGCTTTTTTTCCTAATAGCTGCTGAATTTCGTAGCGATCGCCTAATATTTCACCAATCATTATGTTTTCTTATAATGCTACCGTTGAAAAGTTTTATAGCTGATAGCTTTTCAATTTGGCAAATCGATATCTTTAGTATAATTGCGTAATTCTATGCCCTCCCAACTTTGGCCTTATATTACCCCTGGTATTCCCGATGAATTATTTGAGCATTTGCCAGGAATTCCCCTGAGCCAGCGAGAAGTCCGACTGCTATTGATTGCCCAACTGCGGCTGAAATCAGATTCCGTGTTGTGGGATATTGGTGCAGGGACGGGTACAATTCCGGTAGAGGTGGGGCTATTGTGTCCAGGCGGACAGATTATCGCTATCGAAAGAGATGAAGAAGTAGCTAGTCTGATCAAGCGTAACTGCGATCGCTTTGATGTGAAAAATGTCGAAGTTGTTGAAGGCAGCGCCCCAGAATGTTTACATGACCTCAAAATTACCCCTCATCGCGTTTGTATCGAGGGAGGTCGCCCCATTCAGGAAATACTGCAAACAGCTTGGCATTATTTGCCGCCATCCGGTCGGGTTGTAGCCACAGCTGCTAATCTAGAAAGTCTGTATGCTATTTCCCAAAGCTTTTCCCTATTAAGGGCTAGAAATATCGAAGTCGTCCAATCTGCGGTTAACCGCCTAGAGACACGCGGCTTTTCTCAAACCTTTACCGCCGTCGATCCCATTTTTATCCTCAGTGGTGAGAAACTGGATTAGGGAATGGGGCATAGGGCATGGGGCATTGGAAGAGGCGGCAAGGGAAGAAAGAAAACAAAGATGAGGAAGTACGGAAAGCAGGGAAAGCAGGGGAGCAGAGGGGCAGGGGAGCAGGGGAGCAGAGGGGCAGGGGAGCGGGGAGATGAGGGGACAAGGAGATAAACAAAACTCCTAACTCTTAACTTTTAACTCCTAACTCAGCACGGGCTAAATCTTAGCTTTCCGCTAACAGCACTCAGCACTCCTAACGCTCAATGCCCAATGTCCAATGTCCAATGCCCAATGCCCAATGCCCAATGCCCAATGCCCAATGCCCAATGCCCAATG
>NZ_JAVRCA010000023.1:0-63516 GCF_034530995.1 Nostoc sp. DedQUE04
TATTCAATATAACGAACCTAATTCTTTGTGTCAACTATTTTTCCCAAAATATTTTTGGATTGTTTTTGTGTCCCCTGAAACTGCCCACAGTGCCGAGTTCTAGGCAACAATGGTTTATGCACTGTGTTGACTAAGGATGGAACAAGCGTGAATTTTCAGTCGGTAATAAGTTTATTGCATCATTTCTGGAGCGATCGCGGTTGTCTTATTGCCCAGCCCTACGATATTGAAAAGGGGGCTGGTACTAAGAATCCGCAAACATTTTTAAGAGCATTGGGGCCAGAACCGTGGGCTGTTGCTTACGTTGAACCTTGTCGTCGCCCTACAGATGGACGCTATGGCGAAAACCCCAATCGTTTCCAACACTATTATCAGTACCAAGTTCTAATCAAGCCGTCCCCAGATAATATTCAGGAGATTTATCTTGATTCGTTAAGGGCTTTAGGTATTCGTCCTGAAGACCACGATATTCGGTTTGTAGAGGATAACTGGGAAGATGCAACTGTGGGAGCTTGGGGTACTGGGTGGGAAGTATGGTTAGATGGGATGGAAGTTACTCAATTTACTTACTTCCAACAATGTGGAGGAATTGATTGCCGTCCGGTGTCGATTGAAATTACATACGGGTTAGAGCGGCTGACAATGTATCTCCAACAAGTAGAAGCATTTACTAAGATCCAGTGGACAGACAACATTACTTATGGAGATGTTTTCCTGCAAAGTGAGATTGAGCAGTGCACATACAACTTTGAAGCGTCAAATCCTGAGTTGCTACTGACATTATTTAATTTGTACGAGCAGGAAGCTACCCAATTGACGGAGCGAGGATTGGTATTGCCTAGCTTAGATTATGTAATGAAGTGTTCGCACACATTCAATCTGCTGGATGCTAGAGGTGTGATTTCGGTGACGGAAAGAACTCGCTATATTGCCAGGATTCGGCATTTGGCTAGGAAGGTAGCTCATTTATATGTTGAGCAAAGGGAGAAGTTGGCTTTTCCTTTGCTCAAAGATACTGTAGGTTCAACAGGAAGCCCAATATCCTAAAGGGTGCGGCTATACATGAACTAAGTACTAGTTTTGTGTAAAATAGTAGCGTTTTTAAAGCCAGAGTAACGGAAAAACAAAGGCAAAGTACGCAGAGTCATGGCAAATTTAATTCACTATGATTTTGTGTTTTGTTTATATTTCTGCTGCTGAGGTTTAAGCTAGGTATATTTTTTTGATGTGGCTTTTGCTAAAGGACAGAAAGACGGTTAAATATTGAATCTAGAACATTAAAGCTACTTAAAGCTACAAGGATAAGGCCCGCCTGTGCGGGCTTTGTTTATATAAACTTGATGGACTATACTCACCACAAGTATAAAAACTTTTCGCTGTTGCTGATTTAAAGAAATAAAAAGCTCACGTAGAGGTGCTCCAAGCACTGATAATAAGAGTTTGGAATATTTTATTTTTGAATTTCATAACAAAATTCAGCAACGCGGATTTTTCTTTATTGCTGCCCTATCTATATTTAAACTATCTGCAAATTCGGATTGCTAGGTGCTTTTACAAAAATCTTATGATTCAAACCAGTGGTGTAATTATTTGTCTTAGCTACATTTTTGGCTTGCTGCTTACAGGAGTTCCTTGGGGTGGTGTGGGGATTTTGGTTTTGGGGATAGTGGGAGCAATTATTTTTAGAAGACGCACCACTTTACGGCAATTTGCTCAGAAACCAGAAAATGCTGGAAGCAAGAATAAAGTAGTGCCTAACACTTGGCAAACTACTCCCCATCCTCGAATATGGCTAGCTGCTGGCTTGGTGGGATTATTAGCAACTCTATATTTTCAATGGCGCGTGCCGCAACCGGGTGCAAAAGATATTAGTCAGTTTGTTCCACCTGGAAATAGCAATAATCAAGAGCAACTTGTGATTGTTCGTGGGGAAGTGGCGAGTAATCCCCGTTTAACTCACAGTCAGCGGGGACAATTTTGGCTGGAAGCGACTCAAATAGATGAAGTCAAAAATGAAAAAGGTTCAGCAGGTGTGCCAAAAGGGGTAACGGGTAAATTATATGTGACAGTGCCTATACTTCAGGCGACTGGGTTATATCCTAGTCAACAAATTGCCGTGACTGGGATTTTGTACAAACCAAAGGCAGCTTCCAATCCTGGTGGTTTCGATTTTCAGAAGTTTCTCAAGCAAGAAGGAACGTTTGCCGGTCTAGTTGGGCGACAAATAAATGTTTTGGAACCAGAACGTAAATGGGGATGGTGGCAAATTCGGGAGCGAATTGTGCGATCGCAAGTTCGTTGGTTGGGTATCCCTGAAGGGCCTCTTGTCAGTGCAATGGTGTTGGGAAGCAAAGCTGTTGATTTACCCTACGATATCCGAGACTTATTTGTACAAGCCGGATTAGCTCATGCTTTAGCAGCTTCTGGGTTCCAAACTTCTTTGATTTTGAGTGTGATTTTACAGCTAACGAGGCGAGCAAGAAAAGGAACGCAATTTACTCTTGGCTTTTTGGCTTTAATGATTTTTCTGAGTTTAACAGGTTTTCAACCTGCGGTTCTCAGAGCCGTAATTATGGGTTTTGCGGCATTAGTTGGTTTACTCTTAAAAAGAAAAGTAAAACAGTTCGGCTCATTACTATTAGCAGCAACTCTGTTATTGGTATTTAATCCTCTATGGATTTGGGATTTAGGTTTTCAATTGAGTTTTTTAGCAACACTAGGATTAGTTGTAACAGTACCCGCATTAGTCAATCGCCTAGCATGGCTACCACCTGCGATCGCTGCTTTGATTGCTGTTCCCCTAGCTGCCACTATTTGGACTTTACCTGTGCAACTTTTTGTCTTTGGAGTTGTACCATCTTATAGTCTATTGCTGAATGTGGTTAGTACTCCATTAATTTCGATCATTAGTATAGGTGGAATCATCAGTGCGTTAGTAGGTTTAGTTTGGACTGACGCCGGAAGCTTCCTGGCAGGGGTATTACATTATCCTACTGATTGGTTAATTAAACTAGTAGATTTTTTTAGCAATTTGCCTGGAAATTCTGTTGCGGTGGGCAGTATATCTACTTGGCAGCTTTTGGCGGTTTATATACTAATTATATTGGTCTGGTTAGTGCGTTGGTGGCAAAGGCGGTGGTGGTTTGCTAATATGATTGCGATTGGTTTAGTATTCATCCCACTTTGGCATTCTAAAAATACATTGTTTAGGATAACAGTCTTAGAATCGGGGACAGAACCAATTGTAGTCGTTCAAGATCGAGGTACTGTAACTGTCATTAACAGTGGCGATGAAGGTACAGGACGTTTTACAATATTACCGTTTTTACAACAGCAGGGTGTAAATCAAATAAATTGGGCGATCGCAACTGATTTTCAAGGTAACGAAAGTAATGCTTGGTTTGAATTAATGCAACGTTTACCAATCAATAATTTTTATGAATATTCACCTCAAACAGATAATTCTATTACAACTCAGGCTATTCAACAGGAACTACAAAAACATCAAGGAATTTATCAACCTTTGGGAGTTGGTCAATCTGTGAAAGCTGGCTCGATAGTAGCGCAATTAATTAACGACCAATTACCAATTTTACAATTGCAAATTTTAGATCAAAATTGGCTATTAGTAGGTAATGTTAAATCTAAAGAGGTACAGCAACTAGTTAAAAATGGAAGCTTGCCTCGCCCGCAAGTGCTTTGGTGTGCCCCTGAGTCATTAAAAGATTTAGTGATTGCTTTGCAACCACAAGTAGCGATCGCTTCTTCTGCCAACTTTGATCCAAAAACTTTATCTGAACTGAATCAAAGCAAAACTAAACTGTTCTTTACAGGGCGAGATGGAGCTATTCAATGGACTCCTAATGGTCAGTTTGAGGCATTTATTGAATCAACAGAAAATAAATCATCTATTTTATAAAAAACTTACAAATTCAGTAAATTCAAAAAAAATATATCAAATTTTATGACAATTTATTTTTATAGTACTCGTGAAGAGTATGGCTGTTTCTCTAACTTTTCGTCTCACGGCTTTGAATTAGATGGATTGTATTGGTCAACTAGCGAACACTACTTTCAGGCGCAAAAGTTTGTGGGTACACCTCATGCAGAACAAATCCGCCTAGTTAAAACACCTAAAGATGCAGCAAGAATGGGGCGTGAGAGAACGCGCCCCTTACGCCAAGATTGGGAACAGGTTAAAGATGATATCATGCGGCAAGCTGTGCTGTGCAAATTTCAAACTCATACAGATATTAGAGATATTTTACTTTCTACAAACAATGTAGAAATTGTTGAAAACTCGCCTATCGATTTCTACTGGGGTTGTGGAGCTGATGGGAGTGGTAAAAATATGCTAGGAAAAATTTTAATGGAGGTACGGGATATTCTGCACCATACATACAGGACAGATATTGATAATAAAACTATTAAATAAACTTGTCAAAAATAGTTTTTTAATCAAACTATTCTAGACGTAGAGAACACGAATAGATAACAAATAGAGACGATCGCAAGCTATATAGTTATTACTCTTCGTGAGCATAAATCTGAAAGCCTCAATTAACGATCGCTATATATAACTCTTACCTCTCCTAAACTTATGCTGTGGTAAAGCGGACTGATGAAAGATGCGCCCTGGTTTTGGGAACACTAGATTTAGCACCAGACTTCACAAGAAGAAGTTGATGTCTAAAGGCGAATGGAATAACGATCTCGAAAAATACAGTTCCTTTGCAATTACCCATAACATACCTAAAACCAGTGAAGCGTAATACAATTACCCATGAATTTGACTCTGGTTCACAAGCAGAAATAATATCTCTACAAGAAAGTGATGACCATTTGTCAGAAGCGTCCAAGCTACTAAGGCAAGGAATTCAACAGCAGCAAGGTGGCGAATTAATAACGGCTATGAAGTCTTTACAACAATCCTTGGGGCTGTTTCAGGCAGTTGGCGATTTAGAAAAACAGGCACAGGTACTTTCTTTTTTAGGATTGGTAACTTACAGTGCTGGAGACTACAAAGGTACTATCTCTTACTCCCAACAGTGTCTGTCTTTGCTTAATAACACCTCAGATTTAACATTGCAGATGCAAGCACTTTCCCATTTAGGAAATGCATACCGTCATTTGAACGATCATAACAAGGCTATTGAGTTTCTAGAAAAATGTTTGAAAATAACGCAAAAGTTGCAAGACAAACGCAGTCAAGTCGCGGCACTCAATAATTTGGGATTGGTGTATAAAGCTTTAAGTAATTTTACACAGGCTATTGAGTATCAACAGCAAAGTCTAGAGATTGTGCGGGAACTCAAAGATCATTGGGGCGAAGAACAGGTACTCAAGAATTTGGGTAATGCTTGGTATGCTTTGAACAATTACTCAAAAGCGATCGCCTATTATGAGCAGTGTGTAGTACTATCACGCTCATTAAAAAATGTCCGCAGTGCTTCTCAAGTGCTAAAGAATCTGGGTAATGCTTGTTATGCTTTAGGTGATTATACCAAAGCAATTAAGTATTATGAAGATCGATTGCAATTAGCTAGACAAATTCAAGACAAGCGTAGTGAGGAACAGTCTTTAAGTAGTTTAGGAGTTGCTTGTGAAGCTTTGGGTGATTACAACAAAGCAATTACATATTATGAAGAACGTTTGCTGTTAGCTAGAAATATCAAAGATCGTCGCAGTGAAGAACAAGCTCTTGCCAGTCTGAAAGTCGCTTGCTACGCGTTGGGTGATTATGCCAAGGCTATGCAATATCAGCAGGGAACATCTTCAAATAGTTAAAAAGCAAGATTGGAAAACAATTCAAATTTACTCGTACAGATCAATTCCCCCGATTGTCTTTTGTTGTTGGAGATATACGAGAACTTCTAATGTATCTACTTGGGGAAATTCTGCGTAAAAATTACTCACGCTCCAAAAAGGTTCGGGTGTTTCCAAAACTATTGTGCGATCGCCCCACTGTTCTAACCAAGGTAGCAATTTTTGTGGCGCTACTGGAGTACATAGCCAAACTGTTGCTGGAGAAAGCGCTCTCATAGCAGTTGCTGCTACCGCTATTGTCATACCTGTAGCAATACCATCATCAATTAAGATCAACGTAGCATTCTCTGCATTTACTTGCGGACAAGTAGGAATTAATTGAGCCTCAAGAGATTTAGCAAGGTTTATCGCTTTATTTAAAGCTATTTCTCGCCACCGCGCATCATGTTTGGAGCGAAATAGCTTTTGATCGGCCCAAAGAACATTTCCAGAAGTAGTCACTGCACCAATTGCTAATTCTGGGTTTTCTGGATGGCTAATCTTTTTTGCCACAACAATTGTCAACGGACAATCTAAAAGACGTGCTATTGGTGCTGCTACTGGTACACCTCCTCTTGGCAAAGCATAAACAATTGGTACAGGCTTTACCCCAGAATCAATAGTTTGCTGAGTCAAAACATTATGAATTACTCGCGCCAATAACTCACCTGCATGGGTACGATCGGCGAAAAGTGGGGTATGTGACATGGTTTCCCCCAGCATTTTAAGACGGCACTGCTTTTATCATGACTGAATTTTGTCTCAAATTAACTGATACAATAAGATTTGTATAAATAATTAAGTATTCAGCAAAAGTTTATTGTTCTGATCGATATCCAGCCAAAAGGCTATTTAACTCAGATATAACAGCTGGCGCTGATGCCAAAATCCTGATTTTCATGAGCAGCGAAACCCAACTCAGCCTCTTCGACGACTCAACTTTTAATCAACGAGAACTGATTCCTACAGACGCGAAAATTCCGATCGCTCCCGGAACTTATTCTGATATAACGGAGTTGACACAGCATTGCGATCGCTGCCACCGTTGTGCGTTGGGAGACACTCGCACTCATGCTGTTGTCGGACGTGGCAATCTCAAAGCACCAATTATGGTTGTGGGAGAAGCCCCAGGTCAAAATGAAGATGAAACGGGTTTACCATTTGTAGGCAGATCGGGACAATTGCTGGAGAAAATTTTGGCATCGGTGAATCTGACTACTGAGCATGATGTATATATCGCGAATATCAATAAATGTCGCCCACCGGATAATAGAGTTCCCACTCCTGTAGAAGTAGCGGCTTGTCTACCCTACCTATTAGAACAAATTCGCTTAGTTGACCCTAAAATAATTCTGTTAACGGGTGCAACTGCTGTCAAAGGTATCACTGGCGATAAGCGGGGGATTACGAAAATTCGCGGCCAGTGGCTAGAGTGGGAAGGGCGTTTATGTATGCCAATTTTTCATCCTTCTTACTTGCTGCGTAATCCTTCTAAAGAAAGAGGTGCGCCAAAATGGTTGATGTGGCAGGATATTCAAGCAGTGCGTGCTAAGTTAGATGAAATTCAAAATAACAGCTAATGCTTAATCCCCTCTTTTTCTAGGGTTATGATTCCCAACATCTTTTCGATTATTCAGTTCGTTGCTATCCTGGTTGAAAAGAAATTCTCAAGCTAATAGCTAAAGTCTTCTTAAGACGACTAAATACAAGATTTTAAGCGATG
Organism: Nostoc sp. DedQUE04; assembly: GCF_034530995.1. Lineage (NCBI taxonomy): Bacteria > Bacillati > Cyanobacteriota > Cyanophyceae > Nostocales > Nostocaceae > Nostoc > Nostoc sp. DedQUE04. The sequence goes on from NZ_JAVRCA010000023.1 coordinate 7,529, forward strand.
TAAATGACTAGACTCTGTGAAACAGAAAATTTCAGTCTATTGATTGCGATCGCTTATTTTAATTGAATACGACGACTTGCTCGTTAGGGGTAAAACTGAAACTAGCGCACCCCTTGCCAAGGGGTGCGCTAGCATGGGTGAGGTAGTTTGATTATTGGTAATTGGGCAGACTCGATATTACCTTTTACCTTTTACCTTTTAGACGCGAAATTTCAAGTCTCTATTCGTCGTCGAAATCATCTTCGTCGTCTTCCTCTTCTTCCTCGTAATCGTCGTCGTCTACTACTTCGTCAGCAATTAATTCGTCTTCTTCATCTAGAATTGACCTTTCTGCACGTCTGCTGCCAAAGCCAGATTCTCCAAGAGTAGGAGAATCTAAATTATAGTTGCGAGCTGTGCGATCGTCTAAGACCATATCTAGGGGATCGTCAACTTCATCTAACACACTACTGGTAATTTCAGCAGCATAGTCATCGATCGCTCCTGGTTCTTCATAGGTATTGTATCCAGTACCAGCCGGAATCAATCGCCCGATAATCACGTTTTCCTTTAATCCGCGCAGCCAGTCAGATTTGCCTTCAATAGCTGCTTCGGTGAGTACCCGTGTTGTCTCTTGGAAGGAGGCGGCGGAAATAAAGCTGTCGGTATTCAACGATGCTTTGGTGATCCCCAACAATACTGGAGTGTACTGTGCCCTAGCACCGCCTGTAATTGCCATAGCTTCGTTTACCTGCTCGACTTGGCGCAGTTCTACCAATTCGCCAGGAAGCATTGTGGTGTCACCACCATCATCAATCCTGACTTTGTTGGTCATCTGGCGAACAATCACTTCAATGTGCTTATCGGAAATATCAATACCTTGAGACTGGTACACCATTTGCACTTCATTCACTAAGAAGGTTTGTACCTTCTGTAAAGCAAGGCTAGCACAAGCATAGATTCCATCTTCAGAACCCAAGCTAAAGAAGATTTCCAAAATTTCATGGGGATTGGATGGGCCATCAGTCAACGGTTGTCCTGCTAATACTGTCGAGCCATCTGGCACAATCAAATTTTGTCCTGGCCCCAGAGGATAATCTGTCACCACGCCATTTGATTCTACGACCTTAATAGCGATCGCTTCATCACCATCACCGTAAACCACCTTAACTTCTCCGCCCCGCCGACATAAGATGCACGCTTCTTTAGGTTTACGAGCTTCAAGTAATTCCTCAATCCGAGGTAAACCTTGAATGATATCTCCGGTTTTGGCGCGTTCAAACACTAGCAACACCAAGTTATCACCCCGTTGTACCAAATCGCCGTCTTCTATCTGCAACACAGCACCAGGGCTGACTCGATAAGGACGACCGATACGGGTAGTAATAACGTAGTTTTTAGTACTCAAAGCTGATTCTCCACCAGATGCAGCAGCGACGCTTTTAATATCGACTACTTGTCCTGATTCTGGAGCAAAAACTCCAGGAGCAACTTCTGTACCTTCTACTAGCAAATCACCCACTTTTACCTTTGGCTGAGTACTAGTATTAATAGGAAGCCTGTCAGCGTCGCGCAACACCAAACAGCGACGCACGTTTTCGGTTCCTTTTTGAACACCTCGTACTTCCCCGCCTTCTTTACACAAGATTTGGGTACGTGCGACTACAGAACCTGGGGCGATGGTTAACCCATCGTGTACCTCAAGTGTCGTCTGGGTACTACCTTGGGTAGCATCAGCGGTAATGTCTCTACGAATTACCAAGGATTCCAAAATCACTAGTTGTAAACGTTGAACTTCTGGGTCTTCGGTATCCTCTACTAATTCAATATCTGCTGCTAGGGGCGAAGCATTATGGTCTTGTTCCCCTTCTTGCTCAATTTCCAGCACTAGCTGGGTTCGTAGCAGTTCCACACCTTCAACAGATTTGACACGTTCTGAATCTTTATAAGGTAGTCGCTGCACCGCTCTTAATTGAATCGATCGCCCGGTTTGTTGACTTACCGATGTAGTTGATGGCACATCTGGATTATCAGGGACGGCAAACTCAACTACTGGACGGCTCAATAGGGCGGGTCCTTCTGGTGTCTCTACATACTGGATGTAACGCAATTCTCTGGCGACATTGCCTTGGAATTCCTCACCTGGTTGGATGAAGGTGTTATCTCGCCCGATAACTGATTCGGGATCGTCCACCATCAGTAGTTCCCCTGGCTTAACTACAACTTCCCGCAGGATATCGTTTTTCTGGGTAACTTCTATCACACCACTGTTTTGGCAGAAGATATCTTTTACTACCTCGGTGCCAGCTTCGACAAACTGACCGTCTTCTACCAACAGCAAGGAGATATCTTTATTAACTTCGTGGCTTTCTTCGGGAATCCATAAAAGAGTACCGCCTTGCACGACTTCATAACCTAGCTTGGCTTTGCCTTTTTTCTGGACTTCTACACCCGCAAATTTTAGGAAACCACCAGTGGTTGTCCGATAGCGATCGTCGATTAACTCAGCTACCACTTGACCATTTTGCACTTTTGTGCCTGGTGTAGCCCGCAGGTTAAATACTTGGTTGTTACCAGTGGAAACTAAGTAGTTATTACGCCCTTGGGAACTTTGGACTGTCACTGTTGCTTGGTCTAGTACCACAGAAGCAGTGATAATTTCAATTTCCCTGGTACTCTTACCTGGGGTAGCTTCTGGCAACCGCACCACACCGCCGTGCAAACTGGTTAACTTGGTTTCTGCTAAAACTCCATTAGAGGCGATCGCATCACCATTTTTTACTACCAATTCTGCACCAGGCGGCAAGTTGTAAACTTCCCCAGACAAAATCCAAATCAAGCCACCGCGTGCGGCTGTGGTTGTGGTATTGCCTTGACGGTCAGTTTTTTGTTCTGGAACTACTTCAGCAAATTGTACTTCCCCTGCTAAGTCAGAGGCTACATCTTTAACTGCTTTTTCTGTATTAGTCCGAGTTGTGCGTCCACCAAGGGCAACCTCTGCCAACAACTGACCTTGTTTTACCTTATTTCCATCAAATACATATAGTGTTGAACCTTGGGTAAGGTGAACCTCTTGGTTCTCTGGGGTAACATCACCTACTTTTGTTGGTTCCAAAAGCATGATGCCATTAGCCTCAATATAAAGGGCATCTTCCCCGTGGCGGGTACGATATGTTCTGGTCTTCAGTTTGCGGGGAAGCTTAACAGTCCCATCGATTTTAGAACGAACTTGTTGCGCCACTTCTCCAGTAAACACCCCACCAGTGTGGAATGTCCGCATGGTTAACTGAGTACCAGGTTCGCCGATACTTTGGGCAGCAATAATCCCTACAGCTTCACCCAAATCTACCATCTTGGCGTGTGCCAAACTCCAGCCGTAGCAGTGTTGACAAACGGAACGTGCGGCTTCACAAGTTAGGGGCGATCGCACCACAACTTCTCTCACCCCAGATTTTTCAATTTTCTTCGCCAAATCCTCAGAAATTGGGGTATTACGTGCTGCAATCACTTCTTTTGTTACCGGATGCACCACATCTTCACCAATTACCCGTCCCATCAAGCGGGTTGCTAAAGGAATTAAAGTTTTGGCCCCTTCTGTCATTGGTTGAATTGCAAGACCTCTAGTGGTGCCGCAGTCAAATTCCCGAATAATTACATCCTGGGATACGTCCACCAATCGGCGCGTTAGATAACCAGAGTCAGCCGTCCGCAAGGCAGTATCCACCAATCCTTTTCTGGCACCGTAAGACGAAATAATGTATTCCGTCACAGTGAGTCCTTCACGGAAGTTGGTTTTAATCGGCAAATCGATAATTTCTCCTTGGGGATCTGCCATCAATCCCCGCATACCCACCAACTGCCGCACTTGAGAGATGTTACCCCGTGCCCCGGAGAATGCCATCATGTATACGGAGTTTAAGGGATTAGTCTTCTTGAAGTGAACTACTACTTCATCCTTCAAGGCTTCACTAGTACCATTCCAAGTATCGATTACCTTTTGGAAACGTTCTACTTCCGTGATTTCGCCCCGTTGGTAACGGGTTTCAGTAGCGCGAATTTCTTCTTCGGCTGCTTCTAAGAGCAATCGCTTAGTTGGTGGCACCATCAAGTCATCTACACTGATGGAAACCCCTGCTTTGGTAGCGTAGCGAAATCCTAAATCTTTCAGTTTGTCCGCCATTACTGCGGTTCGCGCCGTACCATAATATGTAAAGGCCCAAGAAATTAAATTTCTCAGTTGACCTTTATCAACCACCCGATTGCGAAAAATCATTTTTTCGTTAGTCATTAGTCATTAGTCCTAAATTAATAATTAGGAGTTAGGAGTTAGGAGTTTGTAATTAATAACTCCTAACTCTTAACTTTTCACTCCTCACTTTTAGCTTGCAAGTGCTTCCTGAATAGCATTATTGTAAATAACGCGACCGGGAGTGGTATATATATACTGAGAAATTACATTGCCTTTAGCGTCTTGTCTGACTCGACGGAACTTATAGAGTAATGTGCGGGTACCATCTTCGTTCTCCGTCACTTTCACGGGTTCTGTATCCGGTTGATCTGATTCTATTTCACCGTCAAACCGCACATATATATAGGCGTGCAAGTCAACTTGCTCCTGCTGGAAAGCCATAATTACATCCTCTAGTGAAGAAAAGTACTTTCCTGCGCCTTTTGTTGCACCGGGATTTTCTGCTGTTAAGTAATATGCCCCTAACACCATGTCTTGGCTAGGCGTGATAATGGGTTTACCTGTGGCTGGTGACAAAATATTATTAGAAGCCAACATCAATAACCGCGCTTCAGCCTGACTTTCTAACGATAGTGGGACGTGTACCGCCATTTGGTCGCCGTCAAAGTCGGCGTTAAAGGCTGGACAGACGAGAGGATGAAGTTGAATCGCTCTACCTTCTACTAAAATTGGTTCAAAAGACTGAATCCCCAAGCGATGCAATGTTGGCGCCCTGTTTAGCATCACAGGGTGTCCTTCAATCACCTCTTCCAGCACATCCCAAACACTGGGATCGTTACGGGATATCAGCTTTTTCGCAGCTTTGATGTTATTTACCATCCCGCTACGAATCAGGCGGTTAATCACAAATGGTTGAAATAGCTCAATTGCCATTTCTCTAGGCAAACCGCACTGGTGAATTTTCAGTTTTGGCCCGACGACAATAACCGAACGCCCAGAATAGTCAACCCGTTTACCTAACAAGTTTTGTCGGAAACGTCCTTGCTTACCCTCAATAATGTCGGACAAAGATTTTAGAGGTCGATTATTTGCCCCTACCACAGTGCGTCCCCGACGACCATTGTCAATCAAAGCATCTACTGCTTCTTGCAGCATCCGCTTTTCGTTCCGCACAATAATCTCAGGTGCCAAAATTTCTTGCAAGCGTGCCAAACGATTGTTGCGGTTAATTACCCGCCGATACAAATCATTTAAATCGCTGGTGGCAAACCGTCCGCCATCTAGTTGCACCATTGGGCGCAAGTCGGGGGGAATCACGGGAATAACTGCCATTACCATCCATTCTGGTTTGGAACCAGTGGCGATAAAATTGTCAATTACCCGCAGTCGCTTAATTAACTTGGCTCTTTTTTGCCCCTTGGCATTACCAATTTCTTCGCGTAGGCTTTCAGCTTCTTGTTCTAAATTAATATCGGCAAGCAAGCGCAACAGTGCTTCAGCACCAATGCCCACCTCTACGCCTTGCAGCTGAGAATCTTCGCTATAAATTTGGTCTTCTATTTCCAACCACTGATCTTCACTCAGTAGCTGTTTGTAAGTTAAAGTTTCGGCATTACCTGGACTCAGGACAACATAAGAGTTGAAATAAACAATCTGCTCGACATCCCGTAAGGGCATATCTAACAAGATGGAAATATAGCTAGGAATGCCTTTGAGATACCAAACGTGAGCTACTGGTGCGGCGAGTTTAATATAGCCCATGCGGTGGCGACGCACGCGTGACTCGGTGACTTCTACCCCACAGCGTTCGCAGACAATACCTCTATGACGGACTCTTTTATACTTGCCACAATGGCATTCCCAATCTTTTGCTGGCCCAAAGATGCGCTCACAAAATAAGCCATCCATCTCTGGCTTGAGAGTTCGGTAGTTAATCGTCTCTGGTTTGGTAACTTCACCAACTACCTGACCATTAGGCAATGTTCTCTCGCCCCACTGACGAATGCGTTCAGGGGAAGCCAAGCCGATTTTTACGTAGTCAAACTGATTAGTTTGGGCAGGTCTCATATTTAGTTATTAGTCATTAGTCATTGGTCATTGGTCATTAGTCCTTAGTCTTTTGCTAATGACAAAGAACTAAGGACTAATGACTATTGATTATTCGTCGTCTTCTAGCGATTCGCGAGAAAGAGATTCATAAGTTGGTCGAGGAGGTGTGCGACGGGCTGATTGGTCTGCCATCAAATCGACTTCCACATCTAGGGAACTGCCGTCTGCTTGAGTTTCTACCTTGTGTACGGCAATATCTAACCCCAATGATTGCAGCTCACGCATTAGCACCTTAAAGGATTCTGGAGTTCCAGGTCGAGGAATTGCCTTACCTTTAACGATCGCATTTAACGCTTCATTCCGTCCTTGCATATCGTCAGATTTAACTGTGAGCAATTCCTGTAAGGTGTAAGCTGCCCCAAAGGCTTCTAATGCCCACACTTCCATTTCTCCAAATCTTTGACCACCTTGTTGTGCTTTACCACCCAAGGGTTGCTGAGTCACCAGTGAGTATGGGCCTGTGGAACGGGCGTGGATCTTATCATCCACCAAATGCACCAGTTTCAGCATGTAAGCCACACCGATGGTAATTGCTCGGTCAAAGGGTTCACCTGTACGACCGTCATACACCATGATTTTGCCTGGGTTATCTGGGTTATACACCCAGTCTTTGCCTGTTTCGTCTCGTGCTTCTTGCAATTTGCCATGCACGATTCGGCGAGATGACTCTTCCCCATACATTTCATCAAAGGGAGTAATCTTAAATCGCACTCCCAAGGTTTGACCAGCCCAACCCAAGAGGCATTCAAATACTTGTCCGACGTTCATCCGACTGGGTACGCCCAAGGGGTTGAGTACAATGTCCACTGGTGAACCATCGGGCAAATAAGGCATATCTTCTGCTGGTAATATCCGAGAAATAATCCCTTTATTACCGTGGCGTCCTGCCATTTTGTCACCAACTTGGATTTTACGTTTTTGAGCTACATACACCCGGACTACCATATTGGCTCCTGGCGGCAGTTCATCGCCTTGTTCGCGAGTAAACAAGCGCACATCAACTACGCGGCCTTTTTCACCGTTTGGTACTCGCAGAGAATTGTCTCGCACATCCCGTGCTTTCTCACCAAAGATGGCACGTAACAGTTTTTCTTCTGGCGGTTGGTCAGATTCACCTTTTGGTGTGACTTTTCCTACCAAGATATCACCAGCTTCTACCCATGCCCCAATGCGAATGATTCCCTGTTCATCCAACTGGCGCAAGGCATCTTCCCCGACGTTGGGAATTTCTCTGGTAATTTCTTCTGGCCCCAGTTTGGTTTGTCTAGCTTCAATTTCATATTTTTCAATGTGAATTGAGGTGTAAACATCATCCTGCACCAGTCTTTCAGAGATTAAAATTGCATCTTCGTAGTTGTACCCTTCCCAAGGCATATAGGCAACGACGATATTTTGTCCTAGCGCCAATTCACCACCTTCAGTGGAGGAACCATCAGCCAATACCTGACCAGCAACAACCCGTTCACCAATGCGGACGAGAGGTTTCTGATTTAAACAGGTGTCTTGGTTGGAACGTTGATACTTGGAAAGGATGTATTTAATTTCGGGGGTGTTAGGTTTAGGACGGACGCGAATTTCTGTAGCATCTACATAAGTAACATCGCCATCGGTGCGCGATACAATCACCATCCCAGAGTCTCTTGCTCCTTGGGCTTCCAAACCAGTACCCACCAAAGGACGCTCTGGTTTGAGTAGGGGGACTGCTTGCCGTTGCATGTTCGATCCCATCAGCGCTCGGTTAGCGTCATCATGCTCCAAGAAAGGAATCATGCTGGTTGCTACCGACACAATCTGTACGGGAGATACTGCTACGTAGTCCACCTGTTCTGGTGTTGTGGTGGAAAATTCTTGGCGATACCGGACTGGTACTTGTGGACCAATAATGTGCCCAGTTTCATCTACAGGAATGTCTCCAGGAGCAACCCGTAGGTCGTCTTCTTCATCGGCTGTCATGTAGGCTGGAGGTAGATCAAATCTAACTCGCCCATTTTCTACAGGTCTAAATGGTGTTTCTAAGAAGCCGTACAGATTTACCCTTGCATGGGTTGCTAAAGAGCCAATCAATCCGGCGTTTGGACCTTCTGGTGTCTCAATGGGGCAAATGCGTCCATAGTGACTAGGATGTATATCTCGCACTGCAAATCCAGCGCGTTCGCGGGTTAAACCACCAGGACCAAGGGCACTCAAACGGCGTTTGTGGGTCAGTTCCGCCAGAGGATTGGTTTGATCCATGAACTGACTTAACTGACTGGAACCAAAGAATTCTTTAATTGCTGCTACTAATGGTTTGGGGTTCACCAAGGAAGCGGGAGTTAGCACTTCAGCATCGGATACCGTCATCCGCTCCCGAATGATTCTTTCTAAGCGGTTTAACCCTACGCGCACTTGGTTTTGGAGCAATTCACCGACGCTTCTCACCCGGCGATTACCTAAATGGTCAATGTCGTCAATATTACCTATATCATATTCTAGGTTGATTAGGTAATCTACAGCTGCCAAGATATCGCCAGGAGTTAACACGCGCATTGTGTCGGGAACAGAAAGGCGCAATTTCTTGTTGAGTTTGTACCGTCCAACGCGACCAAGGTCATAACGTTTTGGGTCAAAGAAACGAGAATCTAGGAGTTGTTGTCCACCTAATACTGTGGGTGGTTCACCAGGACGCAGTTTCCGATATAACTCCATCAGGGCTTCTTCTTCAGAAAACTGCCCTTCTTTTTCGATGGTTTTTTGGAAATACTCTGGATGGCGTAAGGCATCGAAAATTTCGTTGTCTGATAACCCTAAAGCTTTTAGTAGTACCTGCGCTGATAGTTTGCGGGTTTTGTCAATCCGTACCCACACCAAATCGTTACGGTCTGTTTCAAATTTCAACCATGCTCCTCGGTTGGGAATTAAGCTAGCTGAATAAGTGCGTCGACCGTTTTTGTCGATTTCTGATTTGTAATAAACCCCTGGCGATCGCACTATTTGGTTGACAATTACCCGCTCGGCTCCGTTAATAATAAACGTGCCGCGATCGGTCATTAAAGGCAAATCACCAATGAATACCTCTTGCTCTTTGATTTCCCCGGTTTCCTTATTAATCAACCGTGTGGGAACATACATTTGCACAGCATAAGTACTATCCCGCCGTTTGGCTTCTTCGACGCTGTACTTTGGCTCCTTGAGTTTGTAGTTATGACCCAAAAAGTGCAGTTCTAATTTACCCGTATAATCTGTAATAGGACTAAAGGAGTTCAGTTCTTCTATCAGCCCTTCTTCTAAAAACCAGCGAAAACTTGAGCGCTGGATTTCAATCAAGTCGGGCAATAGAAAGGCGGGTTCCATATATGTTTCTTTAGTCATGCCTCTTCCTTTGTCAACCTGGTACAATTTTCCCTTGGACACTGCTTTTTGACGCTTCCCACTGCTAGCCAGTGTCCTTAGCTGTTTGGGAACTTTTTCTTAGACACTTGTAATTTATGGGTGTAGACTCCAGCGATTAAATCTGGCTGGAATGAGCAATTTTGACAAGGAAGCAATCACCCCTAATAGGGACTAAGTGATAGGCACTCGGTACTATGAAATCGGGGGAAAACTTGCTGAAAGTCTTTTCCTCCTGCATATCATACCGAATGACGCCAGTTGCTTGTCTGGCCGCAGACGCTATGCATAGCTTACTTCCTCGAAGCGGTACAAGTTGCCAAAGCCACTCAAAGCACTGGCTTCCCAATGCCCATTTCAAAAAGAATATCCAGTTAAAATATTCCTGAATTTGATTTACTTTCTTCACTTCCCCTCCAAAAAGCGCGTTAATTTGCTGACGCAGCTCTACACAGTGTGTTTGAAATCCACCCCGCTGTTGATACTCTCAGTGATATTCTTAGATATCCTAAGACTGAGGGAACGATCCGCACCTTGTCGATTTTGAATCAGAATAACTTCATTTTGCTGGATTATACTCACAAGGCAATTTTTCTTTAACGATTTTGAATAGGTTCAATACACACTAAACAGATGTTGTGCAAAAGTCTAGCTCAATTTAGGTTGGTACGGTTAGTAATGCCTGGAGAGCATCCGCTTGTAGAGATTTTGAGGATGGGCAAGCCATAACAGTATGGAAAATTTAAGATGAAAAGTTTTATGCTCCTTCCTCTATTATTATGGCGCAAGCAAAATCTTTTTGAGGCAATAATATTAGCATATTTTTGTCCCCCTCTAGTTTTATTTTTTTAACACAACTTAACAAAAGATACTAGGACATACTTGATATTGACAGACCGAATAATTCACAAGCATTTTGGGTGGTTTGATGAGCGATCGCCTCTACCGTTTCCTGACGCAGTTTAGCTACTTGCTCGGCTACATAAAGTACGTAGGCAGGCTCGTTGCGCCTCTCGCCCCGTTTCGGAACTGGAGCGAGAAATGGGCAGTCTGTTTCAATCAGTAGGCGATCGCTACTTACCATTGCAGCTGAGGATTGGATTGCTTTGGCATTTTTAAACGTTACTGTACCGCTAAAGCTGATATAAAAGCCTAAATCGAGAAACCATTGAGTTTCTTCAGGTGTTCCTCCCCAGCAATGCATCACACCCCGCACTCTTTCTCCTTTGAGTTGCCGCCATTTTTGCAACACTTCTTTGGTTGCCACGGCAGCATCACGGCAGTGGATAATCACTGGTAAATTTAGTTCAGATGCGATCGCCAACTGGGACTCAAACACCAGATACTGTTGCTCATAGTTATCAGCTTTGTAAAAATCCAGACCCATTTCCCCAATTGCTACCACTTTTGAGTCAGAACTCGCTAAAGTTTTGATTTTCTCAGCTGTCTCGCTATTCCATTTATCAGCATCTAAAGGATGTAATCCTACAGCAAAACTAATCTCAGGAAACTCTTGGGTTATAGATTGAATACTGGAAAACTCCTCCGGGTGAACACAGGAATGCACTAAACACACTACACCTGCTTCTTGCCACCGCGATCGCACTATTGCTAAATCCGGCTGAAAACTATCAAAGTTGAGATGTACGTGCGTGTCTATCAGTTGCATCTTTTGTCCTACCCTGAGGGAAGCCGCTGGCGCGTCTATGTTGTTTGTCCTTCGTCATTTGTCGTTTGTTTTGTTACCAATGACTAATGATTAAGGACAAATTACCAATGACTACTCAGCTGTTTGTGTGAGGGGTTTTAGTCTGTGAGCCAATCTGGATTTTTTCCTTGCCCCATTATTTGGGTGAAGAACACCTCGTTTGATCGCCTTATCAATTTTCCCATAAGCCTCGGATAACCGAGCCTGTGCTTCTTGTTTTAATTCTGGGGTAGGATTAGCTGTATAAGCAGCTACAGCATTGAGATATTTTTTCATCAGCGTCTTGACTGCTGATTTGTAAGATTTATTACGCAGTCGGTTACGTTCTGCGATTTGGGCACGCTTAAGAGCAGACTTTGTATTCGCCACAGTCAATTCCAAAAATACGATTATTAATTATGTACACACACTACTAGACTTACTAATATAGCATTCAAATTGCCAATATTATAATTTCCTAAAAAAATTATGGAATTAGGTATTGGTGGGCATGAATGAAGATCGTCATTACATTATTAGTATTAGTTCTATAGTCTATACTCGCCAATTCAGTATTTCGTCAATTGAGGAAATGCGTTAAACTAAAATACATCTAAATAAATTTCACCCTAACCGATCACAACCTGATTAAGCAATGTGATTGCCAATAAATATAATTTGTCCGTAAACCAAATGTATTATTTAGAGGCAGGAACTGTAAAGAGCTAAATCTCAGGGGTTGTCAAGTATAGAACCGATATATCGTGCCTGTACACACATTAACTAGTAAAAGTTAGGGAAATAAGTAAAAATTATACTCCAACCATAAGCCCTGTAAATTCAGAGGATTGGATGTGTAAACATACCATCTGCATCCCCAAGGATTGAGGGAAATGGTGTAAGGGGAGTGGAAAATGGCACACCTGCTTCCTACCGCTAGCCAGTCAAGGCTTGTCGGATTGAGCAATTAAGTCGCCTTCTCAAGCAAACTATACGCTGGTAGCCTTGAGAGTATCAAAAAAATCCAGGTTAAGCTAGAGAAGAGAATTAGAGTCAGCTTGCACACCCCAGTGGGTCAAGAGCAATACTAAATCTCAGGTGGCAATATTATAATTTTGGCATTGTCCTTACTCCATGCTGCGAATTATTACTCAGCAGGCAGACGTTAGAGCAGAACTACAACGGATCTGCGATCGCACCCATGACGAACAGGTACTTCACAAAGAAGCGACGGTGCGGGAAATTTTGCAAGCCGTGAAGCGCCAAGGCGACAAAGCTGTATTGCATTACACGGACGAATTTGACAAACAAACCCTGAAAGCAGAAGAACTCAGAGTTACAGGCTCGGAATTGGATGCAGCCTATCAACAGGTATCAAAAGAATTGTTGAATGCAGTTCGGCTAGCTTGCCGCCAAATTGAAGCGTTTCATCGTCAGCGAGTACCAAAAAGCTGGGTACACTTTGGTGACGATGAAGTAGTACTGGGCAAACGCTACACCCCTGTAGACCGAGCCGGGTTGTATGTGCCTGGTGGCCGTGCCGCCTATCCCAGTACAGTGCTAATGAATGCAATTCCGGCTCATGTTGCTGCTGTACCGCACGTGGTGATGGTAACACCACCAGGGCCAGGGGGTGCTATTAACCCAGCAGTCTTGGTAGCTGCCCAAGAAGCAGGGGTGCAAGAAATTTATCGTATTGGGGGCGCACAAGCGATCGCCGCTTTAGCTTATGGTACAGAAACAATTCCAAAAGTGGATGTGATTACTGGCCCTGGTAACATTTATGTCACCCTAGCGAAAAAACTTGTCTATGGCACCGTTGGCATTGATTCTTTAGCAGGCCCTAGCGAAGTGCTAGTGATTGCCGATGAAACCGCAAATCCGGTGCATGTAGCTGCTGACTTGCTAGCCCAAGCCGAACACGATCCAATGGCGGCAGCAATTTTGCTGACGACAGATGCGGCTTTGGCGAAAAATGTGCAATTAGCTTTGGAAAGACAGCTAGTCGATCATCCACGGCGAATAGATACAGAAAAAGCGATCGCTCACTACGGTTTGATTATCCTTGTGGAATCGCTCCAAGCCGCAGCAGAACTCTCAAATGAATTTGCCCCCGAACACCTGGAATTAGAAGTCAAAGACCCTTGGGCACTTTTACCACAGATTCGCCACGCTGGGGCAATCTTTTTGGGTTACTCAACACCAGAAGCTGTAGGAGACTATTTGGCAGGTCCTAATCATACCTTGCCAACTTCTGGTGCTGCCCGCTTTGCTTCGGCATTGGGTGTTGAAACTTTCCTTAAACATTCTAGTATTATTCAATACTCCCAAACCGCACTGCAAAATGTGGCTGGTGCCATAGATGTGCTAGCAACAGCAGAAGGTTTACCTTCCCATGCTGATTCAGTCCGACGCCGAATTCAGCAAGAATAATGATTTGGAATGCTTAATTTTTTCTGATAACTGAAAGTTTGGATAACGATACCTAAGGTAAGCTACGCTAAAGCACACCATTTGCTATCTTACCTTCAGCTACCCTTTAAGCACGAGTCGGGCATTGCCGACAATAGTTTCTGGGAGAGGGTTTTCCTCTCTCAGAAACTCGTGAAAAGCTTCTCTAGAAAAGTTGCTACAACCCGTTGATATGTAAAGTGGTGTAAAACTCGCTGACCTATGGCGTAGCCTTAAATATATAAACTAAGTGTCAGATAAAAAATTAGTTTAGTGTCACTGCCGACTAATTTTGCTAGATACTTATGTATGTAAGGGGTCTACTCTTTAGGAGACGAGAGCAGTGCTAAATAGTGTTTTGGTAGCTCTGGATGGTTCGGATATTTCAGAACGAGTAATTCAAGCTTTAGATAGTTTGGTGTTTTCAAAAGACGCCAAGGTTATTCTGTGTCATGTGTTTCTCACACCAGAGTCAGAAATGGAACTACCTGCCGATCGCCCTCAGCCAGAGTCCCCAACGTTTTCTTATTTTCATATTGAAAAGCAACTGCAATTATATCAGGAAAAGTTATCAGCCAGAAGTGAGTTAGAGTTAGTAACTGGCGATCCCGCTGAAGAAATTATTCGTCTTGCCAATATTTATAAAACTGACTTGATCGTAATTGGCAGTCGGGGCTTGATGGGGATGAAACGAATTGTTCAGGGTTCTGTTAGCAGTCAAGTTGTAGAAGAGGCTAATTGTTCAGTGTTAGTCGTCAAACCAAGGTAAAAATTTAAAAGGGGAATCATGACTATAGCCACCCCAAAACTAGCCTTTGAAGAATACCTGAAATATAATAATGGCACTGATAGCTAACTACCATGAGTTTAGAAAGTGGACAACATTGTGCACAAGGAGTTTAAAATTTTTAATCTATGCAATTCTGTGTTCTCTGCGTCTAGAGTCCTTAAATAAATTATTTTTAAACAGCAGAGCCACAGAGAGGACATTTGCATAAGCGGGTTTCCCTACTTGAGCAAAGTGTCCGTGGCACAGAAACAAAAAAGAGATTTTTGGAAGTCACCTTGAAAAGGCTAGCCATAGAGACAAGGAAAACCCCTTTTCTACGTTCAGTCAATTAAACGTTCTTGAGTTGCTAAAAACTGACGCAAGCTCAACAAGCTGAGTGTTTGACCCAAATTCAAGGGCAAAATTGAAACTCCTTCCAAGCGGGACTGTACCCAACCTTCTCCCCAGTACCATTCGTGGAACCCGTCAATGCCTCCGCTGAGTAGTAAGCGAAGGCAATTGGATTTGACAACCTTTACTTGATGATGAATCGCGATTGGCCCAGTCCAGGTTGTAAACTGGAATCCGGGAAGTAGTTCTTCTGGCATTCCTGGCGCAAAACGTTGTCCTAAAAGCCATTTTTTTAGTTGCACGGGATGCAGCAGACTATCACGAATTGCATCTGTTGATGCTTCAATTTCAATCCGTAGTTGGCTTTGTTGAAAATTACCCAGCATTTTTCTTGGATTACCTAAAGATAAGACATCGCTATTTCTAATATTGCAAATAGTTTTTGTCATTAGTTATCAGTCCTACCCTGCGGGAAGCCGCTAGCGCGTCTATGTCCTTTGCAAATAACTAATGACCAATGACCAATAACAGCCGTTTATTTGCGTAACACCCGACTACGTTACTTTTCTTGCAGCAGAGAACTTAGAATAGAAAAAGTGAACTTGTTAAGAAATGTAAGGTTATTCATGGCGGATCAGTTAATTCGTGCAACAGCAGCCGAAGGTGGAATTCGTGCCGTAGGTGCGATCGCCACACGTTTAACAGAAGAAGCACGGCAGCGCCACAAGCTTTCTTATGTGGCAACGGCAGCACTGGGTCGGACTATGACGGCGGGCTTGTTAATGGCTTCTAGTATGAAGCGGACTGGATCGAGAGTGAATGTTCGGGTGAAGGGCGATGGCCCTTTGGGTGGCATATTAGTAGATGCAGGTTTGGATGGTACAGTACGCGGATATGTTGGAAATCCATCTATAGAATTGCCTCCTAATGCTAAAGGTAAATTAGATGTTGGTGGTGCTGTGGGTAGCGGCTACCTCTACGTTGTGCGGGATATCGGTCGTGGTTATCCTTACTCTAGTACGGTAGAACTAGTTTCTGGCGAAATTGGTGATGATATAGCTCATTATCTGGTGAATTCCGAACAAACACCTTCGGCTTTAGTTTTAGGTGTCTTTGTGGGAGCAGCGGGAGTAACTGCTGCTGGAGGATTACTGATACAAGTATTGCCCAAAGCCGCTAGAGACGAAGCCTTAGTAGAAACGTTGGAATCACGGGTTGCTGGTCTAGCAGGATTTACGCCATTGTTGCAAGCTGGCAAGACGTTACCTGAAATCTTTGATGACTTATTGGGAGATATGGGGTTGGAAATCTTTTCCGAACGCCAAATGTTGCGCTTCCACTGTGGTTGCTCTTTCGATCGCGTTTTGGGGGCACTAAAGATTTTGGGAGAAGCTGAACTGCAAGATATGATTATCAAGGATGATGGTGCCGAAGCAACTTGCGACTTTTGCGGCAACGTCTACCAGGCAAGTAGCGATCAATTAGCTCAACTAATTTCCGATTTGCAAGCCGAATCTGCTGTTTGAGGATAAAGTATAAAATAGCACTGATTTTTGAGATTGATAATGGTACTCTGTGGAGAGAGATAATCAAAAAAGTAGCTTTTTAATTACGAGAAAGTTACTATGTCAACAATGGAATTATCAACCTAAAACAGAGCGCTATTCAATTATTTTGGTGTGAGAGATGACAGAGCGGGATATTCCAGACAGTTGGTCTTCAGCCAGTGGAAGAAAGCCAGATCAAAACAAAAGATTATCCCGAACAGAACAATTCGGTGAAACTCAGCCATTTGATGTCCCAGCTACTGGTTCTACTTCCAAGTCAGTGAAGCGACGAAAAAAAAACCAAACGAATACTAATTCAGAAGAAACTGCCCAACTCAATAGTACTTCTGGGAAATGGCCACGCTGGCTGAAAAGCTGGACATTGTGGCTAGTACTACTAATGTTGATTCCCAGCAGTGTCGGATTCTTGGCAATGGCAATGCTGCTCAAGTTGCCATCTGCCCCTAATTGCCCCTCGATTTTCTGGCCGCTAGCTAGTGCTTCTGTGCGGCTACATTGCGCTCAGTTAGCGGCTTCTAAGCAAACAGTGAACGACCTATTACAAGCGATCGCTCTGGTGAAGCAACTACCGCAAAATCACCCGTTGCATGGAGAAATCGATCGTTTCATCGAAGAATGGTCGCGGGATATTTTGAAGCTAGCCGATCAAAGTTTCCAAACTGGTAATTTAGAGGAAGCGATCGCGACTGCTCGTAAAATACCCGAAGATGTAGCAGCTTATAAATTAGTCGATGAACAAGTTGACAAATGGCAGTCAATTTGGTCAAAGGCTGAAGCCACATACAATGGTGCGATCGCCGAAGTAAAGGAACGGCGCTGGCAATCAGCGTTCATGTTATCCGCTAAAATGCTGCGCGTAGACAACCAGTACTGGGCGGGTACTAAATACGACCAATTGAATCGTCTGATTGCTACAGCACGGGAAGATGGCGATAAGTTAGGAAAAGCCGAAAGTTTAGCAAACAGTAAAGTAGTTGATAACATCCTAGAAGCGATCAAGTTAGCCGAGTCCATTGGGCAAGAAAGTTATATTTATCAAAAAGCTCAGGAAGCGGTTCCGGCATTTGGACGCAAAATGCTGGAATTGGCACAGGCGAAACTAGATAAAAAGGATGCGGATGAAGCGCTAAATATTGCTAGGCAAATACCGGAAAGTACGAAACTACAAGGCGAAACTGATGATTTTATTGCCATAGCTGACGCAAAAAGAAGTGCTTGGCTCGGTAATGTTTCTGGTTTAGAGGCAGCGATCGCTCAAGCACAACAAATCGATCCTTCCAGACCAGTGTATAACGAAGCACAGCAACTAATTGCTCGTTGGCAGTTGGAAATTGAAGATGTTGCCCATTTGGAAAAAGCAAGAATATTGGCTAGCCAGGGAACAGTCCCTAATTTAAACGCAGCGATCGCCCAAGTACAGCTTATTCCTGCTAGTAACCCTAGAGGCGCAGAAGCTAGACAAGAGATAGGTCGCTGGAATGCCCAAGTGGAGACAATTGAAGACCAACCTTACTTAGACCGCGCCGAACAGATTGCAATATTCGAGGATATTAACTCCTTGCAAGCTGCGATCGCCCAGGCCAGCGAAATTCGTCGAGGTCGTGCATTATATCCAGAAGCACGCAAAAAAATTCGTACTTGGGCAGGAAAGATTGAGCGAATTCAAGATCAGCCTTACTTAGATCGAGCACAAGAACTGGCCCAGAGTGGCAATCTCACCGCCGCCATTAGCACAGCTCAACAAATAGCTTCATCGGGAAGGGCGCTTTCACAAGAAGCACAAGCTGCGATCGATGACTGGGAAGGGCAAATTCGCACTAGAGAAAACTGGAGAAAAGCCCAAGAAGTGGGAGCCGCTGGTACTCCAGAAGCCTTGGTTGAGGCAATACGACTGGCGGATCGAGTTTCAAACAATAGCATCTTACGTATGGATGCAAATCAGGCTATTGACCAATGGAGTCAGCAATTGTTAGAAATAGCACGCACTCAAGGTCAGTCTGATATTGCTAGAGGCATTGACATTGCCAAATCGATTCCACGCGGTAGTGCTGCTTACAGTGCAGCGCAAGAGCAAATTAAGACTTGGCAGGATTTTCTCAATCCTCAACCTGAACCTCAGCCTTCGTCTGCGCCTGAATCTCTACCATTTCCTCGCTCAACTACTATTAATGGTCAGTGATCGTCTATTAATCCAAGTTGCAGGTTATCAAATTGTAAGTTTTTTGCATCTGTCGATTCATGCGATGCCTGCGGTGGTCACTGAGCTTTGTCGTTCGCGCAGCGTCTCGCAGAGAAGTGCGGGCTACGCCTACGCGCACCACAAGTTGGGGTTGCACTACGCACAACCCTAACTTCGACTAAATCAGTTTAGAGTATCATAATTTGCTCATTCAATAAATGCTTATTGAACAGTAAATGCAAAAATTAATGCTTCAAGCTTGAGTAAAAACCCTTTATACGTGGCTGTTAACGCCTAGTTTCCCCTGCCTTCAGGCGTGAGATGAAGCTTAAATTCTTTATTCCCCGATCGCTTCTCCCCATTCCTTAATGACTGAAAATAGTGATGAGTAATCATCATCAGCAAATGACATTTTTACAGCTGTTTGCAAGATTTGCCGCACTCCTTTAATACTGCTGAGATCCAAACTCCGAGATTTCGCTTCCGAGATAAATAATTCCGTATCTTTAAGCAAGTGTTTTGTGGGAAAATTGGGATTGGCAAAATTGCCATCTAACATCCGTTGTAGCTTTTTGTCAAAGGTAGCTGCGTAGAGGGGACTGTCGCGCAAGATTTGCATAAACACATCTACATCGACACCTTGACGCTGGACAAAAGCTAGACTCAAAGCAAAGCTAGTTGTTAGAGAAGCTATTAATTGATTTAGTGCCAATTTAAGCGCCGCCGCAGATCCCACTGGCCCGATAAGTAAAGGTTCTGTCCCAAAATTTTGGAGTAACTTCAAGTGGCGTTCGTATTGTTCTGGCTCGGCCCCTACCATAACACTCAACTTGCCAGCTTTTGCTTCTGGGATACTCCCTAATACAGGCGCTTCTAAGTACTCACCACCACCCCCAACAACTGCATCTCTAATTTCCTGGCTTTCTGTGGGCGTAATTGTTCCCATTTGGATAATCGTGCGCCCTTCCAAAGTTTGCCAAGCAGTATCTGAAAGCAACACATTGTAAATAGCTGGAGCATTAGTCAGCATAAGAATTACGCACTCAGCAGCACGAATGGCATGGCGGGGATGTGTAGCAATTTCAGCCCCAGCTGCTTGTAGTGATGCTAATTTTTCTGGGGTACGATTGTAGGCCACTAGCTGTATATCTGCGGCTAATAACCTTTGAGCCATTGGTAGTCCCATCAGTCCAGTTCCCAGAAATGCCACCTTCATTTTTTACGTTCCTTTAGTACAGCGTCACCATAAGCGTTGCGTAAAGCTTTTGGCATAGCAACTCTTAAAGAGGCTGCGCCAACGCTTAGAGCGAGTCATTGAGCGTTATAGCCCATCGTGAACATCGCATTGTTTGATTCAAATTTAGTTGGGAAGTAGTTATTTGAAATTTAAAATACAATCCTAAATCCCAGTTTTCTTACTTCCTGACTCTGGCAATCAACCACCGGCAGCAAAAGTTAACATAATTATCACTGACAGTAATATACCAGGGGTAAGTAGTGTTACTAGCATTAACAGGTCATGAGTGGACATAATTATTACTTTGGTAGTGTGTTTAACTTTACAGTAATCACTGTTATGCTAGTCTAAATAAGACTGATACTGCATTCTTAAATAGAGTTTTAACTTTTCAAATTTACACTTACTCTGGCAGAATCAATCCTTTTAATGGTTGAGAAATTTCTGTATTGTCCAGACCTTTGCTCTGAATTAAAACTCCAAAACCGCCGAGTCCTGTGGGGTCTAGAAGTTGGTGTAGTGCATCCCGATGCTGTAGTAGCTGCGAAAGAGGTTGCTTTTGCTGGGAAAGGGCTGCAATCCGATCGCCTAACCCCAATGCCATCAAAAATAATCCCTGCTGAATAAAACCAACTTTCTTTAAATTACACTTCTGGCCCCAGCGTTCCAAAGCTGTAAAGTCAACATGGGCAGTTATATCTTGTCGCCCAATATTAATATAAGGGTTGTCATGGAAGCGGTGGTGATAATAACACTGTAACGTTCCTTGCGATCGCCTGGGATTGTAGTAACGGCTGGCGGGGTAGCCATAATCAATTGTTAACACATAGCCGCGCTGCAAGCGGTCTGCTACTATACTCAACCAGTCACCAGCCGCTAAATTAATTTCACTACGGTAGCCATCTGGATATGCACTTTGGGTAAAGTTCATTTCCACTAAGTCTAAATATTCAGCTAGTTGGGGCGTTGAAGGTTCCCCTGTGACTTCCACGAATGATGAGCAGGTTTCTTTCTGATTACTATCTGTAGTTACATAAATTTCTCGGAGTTCTCCCGTTTCTAGGATAAATTGATGCACGGGGAAGGCATCTACTAACTCGTTAGAGAAAAAGCAACCTGCGATCGCATTTGGTGGTATCTCCTCTAAATTACACCAACGCACAGGGAAATCTTGCAAGCGTTGCTGCTGTTCTTGTCTTAAAGTTGGAGACTTTTCAACAATTATGTACTCTAGGGCGGTAAAAAAATCTGGGTAGTGTAGCTGATGATATTTAAGGATATGCAATGCAAGCAATCCTTGACCTGCTCCCATTTCTACCAGAGAAAAGGGTACAGGTTTTCCTAAAATCTCCCACATTTGCAAAAATTGTTCTGCGAGTAACTCGCCAAAGTCAGAACAGAGATTGGGAGAGGTAAAAAAATCACTATCTTTAAAGCCTATTTTGACTGCATCGCTGGAATAGTAGCCGTATTCAGGGTGGTATAATGCCATATCCATGAATTGGGCAAAAGTAATTCGTTTTTGAGGATTGGTGGTAATGTGATTGGCGATCGCTGCACACAGCAAAGCATTGGAATCCATAAAATTTCAGATTTTAGATTGGGGACTACAAAAAACAAATGCTTATCAACGACGACAGGCTACGCCAACGTCAGTCAAATTAATCGCCTCCAATCGTTAACGCAAAGGCAAGAACCGGACTTATCCTTCCTATTCTCCTTCTAAGCTACATTCATCTAGCAACAAAATTTCTGCGATCGCTAAACCAACCCAAACACGACGACCGATCTCAAATAAACCAGGCATTGCCAAGCCTGCTTGTAATCGTTCATAAGCAAAAGTTATCATCGTCGCGACACCATGAGTTAGGACTACACGCCTGTTTTGCACTGCCCATTATAATACAGTTGGATCGTCTGCTTCAGTCAATCCAACATCCTGAACACGGACAATATCAATATTACAGTTACGACGCAGAACGCCACGAATAACCTGATTGTTAAAGTTCTCATCAGCCAAGAAACGCAGCATCGTAATTTACCCTTGTGGGTTGCGTCTTGCTAAAAGGCGATCGCGCTGCCCATAGCCATCTAGATCGATAGAAGGCAATTTGCTACTTAGGCACTCACCAACGACACCAGCACACCATTGGGATCGCGGACACGAGCAATAGTGTGTCCCCCAGGCTGGGTTTTAGGAGCATCTAGTGTTTTTGCACCAGCCCCGATCGCTCTCATATAAGCACTGCCAACATCAGGAGTAATAAATGATATCTGGATTGAAGCCGGTGGTTGTGTAGCGTGGTTGGGATGGCAGCCACCAGGAAATAACTTCTGTGCTTCGTTACTAGAGGAGAAAGCTAGTGTAGTGTTTCCGGTTTCGATTTCGGCCCAGATAGACTGCCCCTTTTCCAGGAGAGTGCGACGAACTAAACCAAAAGCTTTTTCGTAAAACTCAACCGTCTTAACTACATCGTCTACCCATATTACCGTGTAACCAAATTTCACAGTTTTTTCTCCTTTTCTAGAAAAATCAGTGCTAGCAAATATCTCTGCTACTTAACTGTATGCGATTTGAATACACAGTTACTTCACTCTCCAGAATATTACGATCTGTTGCTATTTGTGCCCCTATTTGCATCATTTCTATATTTGATGGCGACCAATAATGAGGCCCTAGTGATGTGCTACTAGTAATCCCCATAACCCTTTAGGGATGACAATTGGTACAACTAAGTTGGCACCAACCTGGATACTGCGGAGAAAATCTCGGTGACAAGCCTCGATTGGCTTTAATTCAATATCAGCGATCGCTTTTACTCATCCTGCTAAATAGTATAAAGCAGCACATTAATTATTCCTAGTTACAAGTATTTATAAACCAATATAACTAAAAACCTTCATAGTAGTGCCATTAGTATTCAAAATGCTACTTGTAAGTCTCTAAACATTGGGACGAAGGTACGGTAAGCTTCTAATGCTGCTTCTTTTACGGTTACATTCACAATTGGAAATGTAGTGAGGATGTAGCTAAATTCATCTTCGGTTAAGCCGTAAAGGTGTGCTACCATGCCATCGAGTTCGGCGCGGAGTTTGGCGCGTTCTGTTTCGTTGGTAACACCTTGTTGATGGGAATCTAAACCGACTTCTTGCGCGAGTTCGTCAAACTCTGGTGTGGTGCAGATGAGTTTAGCGGCGCGTTGTACAATATCGTTGAAGTAGCGATCGTTTTTTGTTAAACGTGGGACGGGTAGTTGGTAGACATAAAACATATTGCAATGCGCCGTTACTTTTTGACGAATTATAAAATCGCAAGCAAAGCTATTCAGTACAGAAATAACAAACAGTAATTCATCTTGCTTTGTGAATTGCTGTGACACAATTAATGTGTTACCTGCAAAAATATTAGGCGGAATAATTCCTGCAATCATTGTGCGGTTATCTGTATTCCGCGCAACATCTCTAAAACCTAGACGATAACTTTGATAATCTACCTTATGACCGTTATCATTTTCATTCCGTTTTAATAAAGCTTTTCTACCTTCTTGTTCATCCACCCAATATCTTGGTTGAGCGTATATATGAGTGAACTGATGAATCATTTTACCTTCATATAACGGTAATCTTTCTTTACCAGGCTGTTGCTTGAATAAATGGCTGTCGCTAGTCATGTGAAATTCAGCAGTTAAGCGCAAATTCCACTTATCTTCAATCTTTTCACCCAGCAAGGGAAACTTACCCATTTTTTCAGCTATACAGATATCTGTCCCATTCTTAAACTCCATCACTGATAGTGAATCAGGTGAGAGTTTACGTATCATATCAACGTTAATCTGCAAGCTATCATCACTAGGAAACCTTTGAAGTTCCTGCACATCATGACGCATAAACGCAGATGGAAATCCTGTTGTTGTACTACCTTTTGCAAAAGTAAGGACAACAAACTTAAAGCGGCTATCAACCTCTTCAAAAATGGTTTTGCGGTTCTCAAAGCAGAATAAACCAGTAACTTTAGTTTGACTAAACAACATCTCTCGCAATTGCTTAGTCCCCAAGTCGGTGTAAATCCCGCTAGGAATTACAATTCCGCACTCACCGCCAGAACGCAGAAGATTAAAACATTGTTCTGTAAACAGCTTATAGAGATTAATATCCGTACCTGCTTTTTTACCATTCACAATAGAAATCTGATTTTTATACTGTTCAGATGAACGATAATAAGCACTGACATAAGGATATTGACTTTGATATTCTAACCAAGTACTAGCAATTATTGGATTTTGTAATAGTTTATTTTGCTCTTTCTCAAAATCCTTGATGTCCATCTTGTTCTTCGTCACCAGTTCATTATGCTGTGCAAAGAACTCTTTAGCCTGTGGCTTAAATATTTCCCAAGGTGGATTAGTGATAATTGCATCAAACCCACCGCGTTCTAAAACCTTGTTAAAATGATAACCCCAGTGAAACGGCTTCAAAGCTGCAATATCCTCAATCTTCAAAACACGCTTCTTTGATTTTCCAGCTAGCTGAACTTCCTCGTATTTAATACCCAGCTTTTGACTAAACTCATCCAATAATAAAAGATTTAACTTTTTTTGTGATTCTTTATTAAGGTTGTCAATAGATTTGCGTAAATTCAACAACCTTGTATCTTGATGCGTTCCCAGTTCTCCACCAGGAAGTTTTTCATCACCAGGAATAAAAGCGTGTTTTTTGTAAAGTTCAATAGATTTATTCTTTTCTTCTAAAATAGCCTTGTAATTATCTGCTGTGAGACGCTGTAATAGATTACCTTGTTTAGTATTTCCTACTGTATCAAAAGCAGTGTCATCTACCTTAATCAGTCCAATCAAGGAATTACCCGCCATAATATTAAAGTCAATATTAGGCAATGGCTCTAATTCTTCAACATCGTGAGCAGAGGAAACCAACGCTAAGAAAAGACGCAGTTTAGCAATTTCTGTTGCTTCCTCCATGATATCTATACCATAGAGGTTATCCCTAAGAATGCGCTTCCTAATAAAATACTCTATGGAAAGATGCTCAGTTTTTTCAATTTTTAGCCAGTTTTTTAATTTCTGATCTCCTTGCAATTCAATTGTCCCAATTACCGCACTATAAACTTGGATTAGCGTTTTCATCGCTGCGACAAGAAAAGCACCAGAACCGCAAGCTGGGTCAAGGATTGATAAATTAGGAAGAATATCTTCCATTAATGAACGACAAACGTTTGTATCTAGCTTGATGAGGAGTTCGTTGATATCTTCAAATGGCTTATACTTATCAGATAGCGCATCATTTACGCGGTCTACAATTAACTTATGAATAGTTCTATCACAAAGATATTCTGTGATCTGCGGTCTAGTATAATAGGCTCCAAAAGCCTTTTGATTGATGTATTTTTCAAAAATATATCCTAAAACATCTGGGTTGATTTCGTCGTCTTTTCCTTCTGGCGTATCATCTAGATTCCAAGAATAACGCTCAAATAAATCTAGAACTTGCTCAAACGCCTCATCAACAATAGAAATCTGATATTTCTCTTCAATATGATGCTTGAGAAATAGTCCACCGTTGAGGTATTTAACTTTTCCTACCAATTCTTGTACAGATAAATCGCGCTCAAACTCAGGTTTAGCAAAGCTTTCAAAAAATAAAGCCTTGAGAAATTCACTATAAAAATGATTTTCCCCTTTTTGCTTGCTTTGCTCAAGCTTGTTTTGCAGATAATTTAAATCCTCATTATCAATAAAACCCTTACGCTGGAGAAAATAAACAAACATCAGGCGATTGAGAATTACCGATGTATACCAACGTCTATCTGTCTCATTATCAATTCCTTTCACAAACAGCAAAAACTTCTGGTGTTGCTCTTGAAATTCCTTATAAAACTTCTTGGTTACAGGCTCAACATCGAAACCGCGTTGTAGTTTATAAGCAATTTCTACAACAGTCGGTTCCCCGTGTTCTAATTCGGTAATATCAATGACTAAAGAACCAAGCTTGCTTAAAAACAAGTCTCCTGGTTGACCTTTCACATATAAATAGTCACGAACAAAAGTTTTACTTCCTTCTCGTTTCACCCAATACCAAAGACTACGCGTGCGTTCTGCGGTAATAAAAATTAGGAGATTTTCAGCTATCAGTTTATTAATTTCTTTGTAAATCTCATCTCTAACTTTAGCCTCTGGTATTTTCCCATCTGCTGCGGTGACTTCAAAGATTGCAACACCTGAGAGTTCAGCAATCTTCTGATATTGATACGTGTTATTCTCAACTTTTAAACTTACAGGTTTTTGTCTAGTAGGGTTAGACCAACCTAATTCTTCTATAAATAAATCACTAAATTGAAAGTTATTGAGTAAATCGCGGGTTCGTTGAAAATTGAGTGACATAATTTAACATGCTTGGAAGAGAAAAACTAAGCATGGTAAATTTGCCATTCAGAAAATAAATCTGTGGCTTAAAAATTAAGTCTGCGCTGGCGGACTTGAAGAAACTCTTTTTATAGAAGTTAAATTTTTACCATGCTTTTTATACTTTATAAATCCTTTATATCAAAGTGAGTTCAGAGATATTACCTGAGTTATCTAAATACCGACTTCGCTTTGTACAGACGTGATTTTTAATTGTCAAGTATATTTGCTGATTACTTTATCAAAACGCCTAATTGCTTTATAAAAATGCCCGATTACTTTCTCAAAACACTGAAATGCTTTCTCAAAATAAGCTTTGACTTACTCAAAAGGTCATTTGACTTACTCATTTTGGTGTTTTCCGCAAGTAAAAGCAGCTTTGACTTATTCAAACTCCAGTTTGCTTACTCATTTTGGTGTTTTCCGCAAGCAAAAGCAGCTTTGACTTACTCATTTTGGTGTTTTCCGCAAGCAAAAGGAACTTTTACTTATTCAAACCCCAGTTTGCTTTCTAATTTAGGTGTTTTCCACAAAATCCCAAAGACGCGATGAATCGCCGTCTCTACAAAGGGCTAATTATTGTAGAGACAGAGATTTATCACATCTATTGGCTTAATTAAAAATTACGAATTAGCAAATAATCCTAATGAACAAATAATTTGAGGTTCTCGCTTCTCTAGTTCTTCTGTAACAATACACAAACGGTCATCCATCCGTAGCGCCACAACTAACTCAGCCAACTGCTGATTATTAATACCGCTTCTCAGTTGACGGTTAAGAGTATCAATGGCTGACTGTCGCAAAGGATAACGGTAAATCTCATCAATTGCTTTTAAAAGTTCTTCACTGACAAATAGTGTTCCCTTCATTTCTTGAACATAACTTTTCAGCCGTTCATAAGTGCGGAACCTTGCACCTGATGGTCGCCCTAATTGACCGCCTGCATTTTTCTCATCTTCAGCAATCAATTCAGCACCCTTGTTTACTAACTCGTGATGCTGTTTATCTTTGGGTATTGCTGGGGTAGATTCTTCACACGCCGCCACCCGCAGAACTGCTAATTGTGATTGAGTAACGCTATTTCCATCGCGGTCAACATAAATTAAAGAATCATTTCCTTCTGTGGTTTTCATATAAAGCAATACTCCCTCCGGTTGCACAGGTTGGGGAGTATGGGCGCGAGTAGAATAAACTACATTTTCCATTTCCTCAATTGTTTTTTTCAAACCTGGATTACCATCAGTGGCTTTTTTCCAAATTTGAAATGCTTCTGATGTCAAATCAACTTCTGTATCTTCTTCACCATCTAATATTCCAGATTTTTCATTGTAGAGGTCAAGAATTACCCGTGCATCATCATCTTCAAAAAATGCTTCATCAGTTCCCACTACTTCAGCATTTTCTTGCAGTCGTTTGCGGAGTCGTTCTCGCAAATTAATAATCCGTTCTACTCCCTCAGCTGGTAAAAAAGAATAACAGAGAATTTTATCAGCATTTTGTCCAATGCGGTCTACTCTGCCGGCGCGTTGAATTAAACGAATAATCGCCCAAGGTAAATCCCAATTGACGATAATTGCACAATCTTGCAAATTATGACCTTCACTCAAAACATCAGTGGCGATTAAAATCCGCAACTCATCTGATGATGAAATTTGCTCGCGTTTTCCATTACTCACAGGACTAAATCTTCCTGTCATTACTGTTGGGTCTTTAGATTGACCTGTCACCCCAGTGACATTAGTAATATGACTGGACTGTAAATTATCTGCAAGGTAGCGGACTGTATCGGCAAATTGGGTGAAAATTAGCACTTTATCATTAGGGTGAGTTTTTGTGAGCAGTTTAATTAAAGCAGCAAGTTTTTCATCTTTTTGAGGATTCCACTCACCACACTGTTGTAGTATATTAATTAATGCTTTGGCATCTTCTAATAAATCGCGTTTCAGTTTTTTAATATCAAAAAGTGTAGACCGCAGCCACTTAAATCTTCGTTGATATCGAGTTGTATATTCTTGGTAGATTGATTCTGCTCTTTGACGAAAAGCTTTTTCTTGGCTTTTTGGGGAATCTGGAAAACCTCTCTCCAAACCTCTCTCCTGCAAGGAGAGAGGCTTTGAATTCTCCCCATTCTCTATTAGGGAAGGAGGTTGGGGGGTTAGGTCAAAATCATCTTCTTCTGTTTCTGTATCAAACAAGGTTGCTACCACAGAATCGGCATCTTCATCATTATTACTTGTATCTAATAACTCAGCCTCTTGAGTTCCAATTGGAATATTAAGTCCCTTTTCCAAAGCATATAAATAAATGAAATTCCGTAAAATGTGGCGCTCAATTGATTGAATAAAAGCAACACCACTACTTTCTAAACGTTTAAATAAATTAGTGCGAGAAAAGCCCATTAACCTCCTACCACCACGAAATAAGCTATTAATAAAGCGTTGCTCTGTATCTGTAGGCGGCTGTTTGTGTTTGGTAATAACGTAATTTCCTAGACCATAACGAGGTAAGTTAAGGTGATTAATAACTTCTACTACCGATTCAGAGTAAAGACGAGCATAAAAGTCTGTGTTAGAAGCTTCTAAAGGAAACTTGAGACTACGAGGTAAACGCTGAGGAAAATAAGAATGTCTTCCATCAGCAAATTCTAAATACTTCCGCCCGGTTTTATCTGTTTGCGCATAATTATCTTTAATAAAAGAGCGAGTGCGTCGCACCATGTAACGCTTCATCAATTCTCGCCAGTCATCAGGGTGTTCGCTTTTCTCAAAAGCCGCTAAAGAACGAACAGGACACTGATGCTTTCTAATAAATTCTAATTCTCCTATAGAACTGCCACCAAGTTCATTAATTAAAGCTTCTGGTCTTAAGCCCAAATCTTGGTCTTCTGGCACAAATAGCCGCAGTTGGGCGGAAAGGTCAAGATAACTTTTATTGTAAGGAGTAGCTGATAATAAAATACATTTACTTTCATTGACAGCAATATATTCTGTAATTGCTCGATAACGTTTTCCTTCGCGGTTACGTAAATTATGACTTTCATCAATCAATACAACTCGATAACGGCGGAGTTTTGGTAATTTATTTTGTACTTGACTAATTGGCATAACTTCGGCAAGTAGCCGATAGTTATTTACATATTCTTGCCACATTGGCACCAAGTTTTTTGGGCAAATAATCAGTGTTTCTAAAAAGCAATCTTCTTGTAAGATTTTGGCAAGGGCGGTTCCAACTAAAGTTTTACCCAAACCGACCACATCACCCACTAATACGCCACCACGCCTAGTTACATGACGTGCTGCTAGCTGTACGGCGGCTTTTTGGAAATCAAATAAGTTGTTAAATTCGCGGGGGATACGAAATTCTGAAAGTCCAGCGATCGCTTCATGGGATAAGTGGTAAGCTATCTTCAGGTAGATGTAGTAAGGTGAGATTAATTCAACTCTTGCCCAGCTTTGATCGATAATTTCTGCTAATTCTTGGGAAATATCTACACAACCGTAATCTTGCCAGCGATCGCTAAACCACTTTTGCAGTTTATTACAAGCATCGTGGTCTAAAATATCAACATTCAACTCTCCTTGTTTCGCCAGTCCCGGAAGGGTTAAATTACTACTACCCAAGAATCCCACAGTTGGAGTATTAGGGTCATGTCGATGCACAAGATATAACTTAGCGTGAAGAGAATGACGCAAAAACAGTTTAATAACTAGTTTCTGAGTTTTTAGCTGATGACTTAACCGCCGTAACCCTGCTTCATCTTGATTAGTCGGCGCACCGATAGTCAACTGCTGGCGAAATTCTGCCGCCATGCGTTTTTTAAACCGCACAATGCTACTGTTATCAATTCGTCCATCACCATTACTAAGAGAAAATGCCGCATGAACTTCATCACTAGGCAAGCTTTGCATCCCTATTAGCAAACGACAACAAGCATTTTCACTGCCAACATACTGTTCAATCAAATCATCAATTCTTCGCCAACCTCTGAGGTTGAAATAGCCAACGCAAAAATCTGCCCGATAGGAGATTTTGAGGGTTTCTCGTAAAATCGGTAGCAATGATAAATCAATATTGTCAAAAATCCGGGGCATTATTTAAAACTTGATAAATATTCGTACATCTGTTATATATGTAAAAATTTTTTCCAGGTAGGGGCAATTCATGAATTGCCCCTACCGTAAAATCAGCTATTGTTTGCGTCTGGATAAAACAAGGTGGGGAAAGATTTGATGTTCAATCCCCAGACACAGAAAACGATGTAATTATCAAATTATTGCAATTGGTGAAGAGTGAGTAGAAATAGCGATCGCTAATATTCTCATAAAAATAACCCCTGTTATAGGGGTTATTTTTAGATAATACTGTTGATCAGTAAACTAAACCACAGCAGATAGTTGCCGTTTAAAGAAAGCTTGCAATACTCTCTCTGCTATTTGATGACTAGTTAAACCTAGTTCTGTCTTAGATTCATTGGGTTCAGCATGATCTACCAATACATCTGGTACACCAAATCGCTTGACAGGAACGAGAATATCTGCATCTAGTAAAGCCTCGGCGATCGCACTACCAAAGCCACCCATTACACAGCCTTCTTCTAAGGTGACAACGCGGCCGATTTTCTTCGCTAAAGGTAAAATCAACTCTGTATCCAACGGCTTAACGAAACGGGCATTAATTACAGTTGCTTCAATACCGTGTTCGCTGAGAATTTCCGCAGCTTGCATTCCTGGATAGACCATTGTGCCATAAGCAACAATTAACACATCATCGCCTGTACGCAGAATCTCACCTTTGCCGATTTCCAAAGGTTCCCAGCCTTCCTCCATCAAGGGAACGCCGTAGCCATTGCCACGAGGGTAGCGCATTGCGATCGGGCCGCTGGTATGATTAACGCCAGTTACTACCATGCTTTGCAGTTCTGCCTCGTCTTTGGGGGCCATGATTACCATGTTAGGAATGCAACGCAGATAGGCAATATCATACATACCTTGATGGGTGGGGCCATCAGATCCGACGATTCCCGCCCGATCCAAGCAGAAGAATACTGGTAGGTTTTGGATGCAGACATCATGAATTATCTGATCGTAGGCGCGCTGCAAGAAGGTGGAATAAATAGCTGCAACGGGGCGCATCCCTTCGGTTGCAAGTCCTGCTGCTAAGGTAATTGCATGTTGTTCCGCAATGCCGACATCGACATATTGATTCGGCAATTTTGCTTGAAGTTTATCTAAACCCGTCCCCGTTGCCATAGCCGCAGTAATGCCGACGATTTTCGGGTTTTGTTCGGCAAGTTTTACCAGAGTGTGAGAAAACACTTTGGCATAAGCCGGAGGTTTGGGTTTATTAGAAGGAATGGCTTTGCCAGTTGCGACGTTGAAGGGGCTTTGGGCGTGGTAGCCAACTTGATCTAGTTCGGCAATTTCATAACCTTTGCCTTTTACTGTTGCTACATGTACCAAAACTGGGCCTGGTATCTGATGTGCTTGTTGGAAGGTGGCAATCAATTCTTCGAGATTATGCCCATCCACTGGCCCAATGTAAGTAAAGCCGAGTTCTTCAAAAACTGCACCTACCTTCGGAACAGCCAAACGCTTCATACCTTCTTTGATGCGTCCGAGTTCGGGTGAAAGGGATTCGCCCACGAAGGGAATTTGCTTAAACTGTTCCTCAAGATTATCTTTAATAAATTGCACCGGTTGGCTGAGGCGCATTTTGTTGAGATAGCGGGGAATCGCGCCGACGTTGCGAGATATGGACATGTCGTTGTCATTGAGAACAACCAACAGGTTGGTTTTCGGCATGTGTCCGGCATGGTTGATGGCTTCTAAAGCCATGCCGCCAGTTAGTGCCCCATCCCCAATCACAGCAACGGCTTTAAATTTTTCTCCTTTCAAGTCTCGCGCTAAAGCCATACCCAAAGCTGCTGAAATACTTGTAGAAGCGTGTCCAGCTCCAAAGTGGTCAAACTTGTTTTCACCCCGTTTCAGATAGCCCGCAACTCCGTCCTTTTGTCTGAGGGTGTGGAAGCGATCGTAACGTCCTGTAAGCAATTTGTGGGGATAAGCCTGGTGTCCTACATCCCAAATAACTTTATCCCGATCTAAGTCCAGTGTTTGGTAAAGTCCTAGTGTTAATTCGACAACACCCAACCCTGGCCCTAAGTGTCCACCATTAACTGCTACTGTTTGAAGATGCTTATCTCGAATCTGACGGGCAATCTGTTGCAGTTGGCGAACAGATAAACCGTGCAACTGATTAGGATGGGTGATTTCGCTCAGATGCATATTATAAGGTTTTCCTCTCTAACTTCGAGTCTCGGTATTTTGATTTTCCCACGGTCGGGTTGTCCACAGAATCAAACTCTTACATTGTTACTAAGTTGTAGTGGAAAGTATAACTTCTTAATTGATGATAGTGAAAAATTTGTTAACCATTAACAATTCGTCAAATAAGATTGCAATCAGTTAAATTTATAACACATTTTTCCGTGAGTAATGCTACTTATAAAATGCCTGCGATGCGTATATAAAAACAAGTTTTTGAAGAACAATTTGCGGAAGTTCATTAAGCAGATTACTCAATTTTGCCATCTTAAGTTAGTACAAAATAAAATCAAATATTTTGTTTACAGCTATATATCTAGCATAATTGCTAGTAAATATTTAACTAGAGTTTCTACTCTTCTTCGGTGACAGCAGCTAATTTTATCAGCGATCGCTAATTCTTATAACTGTGACAAATATGTATCTAAAGCTACTTAATTACTTTATCTAACTTCATTTATTAGTATATATCTCGTTAAAAGTCTCCAACTGGAAACGAGGCATTAATTACAATCCCTTACAAGGATGCAGAGCTATCTGTGTTACCCTACTACAATGTTTAACTACCTGTAAATTGCTGTAATCATATTGATGTATAGCACAAGCCTTCGTGGTTAGGACATTAACAGATGATAAAACTTAGACACAACAAGACTTTTCACCCAATCCCCAGTCACCAGTCCCCAGTCCCTTGCTATAACCTTAGATTTTCCGAAATTACTCGCAAACAACAATATTTCCGACCTTTTTAAAAAGTCGGAAATTTGAAGCTTTCGATTTTTACAAATCCAATAGGATTTCTATATCTATATCTCTATTTACCAAAAGCATCTTTAATGTTTTCAACAGTACGTTCAACTACATTCTTTGTGTTGTCTACTGCTTCTTTAGTCCGAGATGCATCTTCATTTGCTCTTCTCTGAATTGTAGCGGCATCATTCTTGGCTTTGCGCTCAATAAAGCTACCATTGTCTGTTGCTTGGTCAACCTTACTGGCATTGCTCTTGGCAGCGTCCTTAACTTTATCTGCTGTATCATCAATGAAATTTTTGGTTCGTCCAGCATCTCTACTAGCTTTATCTTGAGCGCGATCTGCATCATCATATGCAATCAAGGTTCCAGCAGGATCGGCCATTGCTGAGGTGTTCGAGAAAAATGCACCTTGCCAAACGAAAGCGATCGCTAACATACAAAACAGCGCGGTGGCCATCCAGCGTTTTACGGTGGAAAACTGTTTTGCAACATTATTGGATTTCATACAATACAATCTCATGTGATTTAGTATACTATTTCTACTTCATTTAGCTTGTTAGCGATATCGATCCCTAGATAGAAATTCTGGCATCAATAGTTATGAAATGAATTCACTATTTTGATAGATTGAATTTTGACTAAAGATTATTTCTTGGGAATTAAACGTAAAATTAAACAGTTTACAGTTTTTGAACATCCGCGATCGCCCTTGAGTTAATTGACTTGCGATCGCTTCCAAGGGGCGATTACGCCATCGCAATTGAATTTTTACGATTGGAGCGTTTGCATTCTGATTTTTTCTTCAGTCCAATCCAACATCCGATCGGTAGTATACCTACTACAAAGGCAATGCTGAGTTTCAATTAGAAATTCTTTGAAACCGGGGTGCAGAAATCACACAAATCTACTTAGCTTTCAAGGCATCTCTCAGAATTGACTTGTAATTTACAGACAGATCCGAATCTGTATAACCGCAACCAATAAAACCTGTTTGGGTCAGCATCAACAACGCATTCTTTTGTTCCTGCTGAAGCTGCTGGTAATACAACGCAATAGCAGACTTAATCACATTCGTTACTGCTTGATTAGTCTGCTGTTGAATAAAGGCTAGTCGATCGGCATACTCGTCATCTAATCGTGCATTAATTCGCATCGTTAGGTTCCTTTGTCATACAGATTGTATGACAAACATAATATATCTGCTACCTCGTCAACAACTTCCGGCGCAAATTATCCAACGCTGCATTTGCACTCACATGACGAATTAAAGCTCGACCTCGCACAGTACCAAACTGATACTCAAAACTTGTCACTTCATCGTTTGGCCCGGCTAAACCAATGTAAACTAAACCCACTGGCTTTGTATCTGTCCCTCCGGTTGGGCCAGCAATTCCAGTAATACTCAGTCCCCAAGTTGTTGCAAGGCGGGTTTTGACTCCAACAGCCATTTGCTCCGCAACAGTAGCACTTACCGCTCCAAATTTATCTAAATCTTCCTGATTAACCCCTAACAGCCTAACCTTCACAGAATTGTCATAAGAAATTACTCCACCCCAAAAGTAATCAGAACTCCCAGAAATTTCAGTCAACATTTGCCCTAAACCGCCACCAGTACAAGATTCTGCCACTGAAAGCGTTTCTTTTGATGCCCGTAACAACTGACCAACTACAGAAGCGAGAGTATCATTATTAACGCCATAAAAATCCAGTCCGGCAATTTCTTTAAGTTGTTTTTCAATGGGCGCAATTAGGGCTTCTGAGGCTGCTTCTGAATTTGCTTTTGCAGAAACTCGCAATCTAACTTCCCCTTTACCTGCATAAGGGGCGACTGTGGGATTTGGCAACTTTAAATACGAAGCAACCTTTTCCGCTAAAGCAGATTCACCAATACCCCAAAACTTTAAACTCCGACTGTAAATAATTTCTTTACCCCAACCTTGACTTTTGAGAAATGGCACAGCTGTTTCTTCCCACATCACATGCATTTCACTGGGAACACCGGGAAAGGTAAAAATCGTGATTTCAGGACGAGGTTGCCAAATGATACCGGGTGCTGTTCCAGTAGGGTTGGGGAGAATTTCTGCACCTTGGGGAATCAAAGCCTGCTTGCGGTTACTTGGTGACATAACCCGACCACGTTGGGCAAATTTCTGCGTTATGTCTTCAATAATGTCAGAACGTTCTACCAAAGGGACTTTAAAAAAATCGGCGATGGTTTCACAGGTGAGATCGTCTGGTGTGGGGCCAAGTCCACCAGTGAAAATGAGAATTTGCGCTCTGGAAATAGCAATTTCTATAACTTGCTTCAACCGTTCTGGATTATCCCCAACCACTGTTTGATAGTAGTGGGGAATACCTAGTTGCGCTAATTGTTGCGCCAAAAATTGAGCATTGCCGTTGAGGATATCTCCTAGCAATAGTTCAGTACCAACACAAATAATTTCTGCACTCATTGGAAGGAATAGTTAGGAGTTTGGAATTAGGAGTTAGGAGTTTGGAGTTAGGAGTTAGAGTTAAAAGTTCAAAACTTAAAACTCATCACTCTTAACTCTTAACTCCTAACTATCATCTCAGGCTAATGCTGGTACAGGAATTTCCAGATGAGGATATAAGGGGAAGCGATCGCACAATGCCGCTACCCGTTGACGACAATCTTGGGTTACTACGTCGGAGTCTGGAGAAAGTAAGCGATCGCTAATAATATTGGCAATCTCGGTAAATTCTGCTACTCCTAAGCCCCGCGTGGTCATTGCTGGCGAACCTAACCTCAGACCGCTAGTAACAAATGGCGACTGCGGATCAAAGGGAATAGTATTCTTATTAGCAGTAATATTCACGTTACTGACTAGCCGATCTGCCTGCTTACCAGTTAGACTTACAGAGCGTAAATCTACCAAAATTAAATGATTGTCAGTGCCGTTAGATACTAACTTTAAACCACGGTTTTGCAGTTGTTCGGCCAAAGCACGAGCATTTTCAATCACTTGTGCAGAATAGGTTTTAAACTCAGGTTTGAGGGCTTCTCCAAAAGCTACTGCCTTGGCAGCAATCACGTGTTCCAATGGCCCGC
Organism: Nostoc sp. DedQUE04; assembly: GCF_034530995.1. Lineage (NCBI taxonomy): Bacteria > Bacillati > Cyanobacteriota > Cyanophyceae > Nostocales > Nostocaceae > Nostoc > Nostoc sp. DedQUE04. Next base: position 43,976 of record NZ_JAVRCA010000023.1, read on the forward strand.
CTTGGCTGCCAGGAAAAACAGATTTATCTAGCTTTTTACCTAGTTCTGCGTCGCTAGTCAAGATTAAACCCCCTCTAGGGCCGCGTAGAGTCTTATGGGTAGTTGTTGTTACCACGTGACAGTGAGGAATGGGGTCGGGATGAAGACCAGTGGCAACTAAACCAGCAATGTGAGCAATATCAGCGAGTAAGTAAGCGCCGATTTCATCAGCAATACTACGGAATTTTTCAAAGTCAATTACACGTGGATAAGCCGAATAACCACAAATCAAGAGCTTAGGACGCTCCCTCAGCGCCAGCTCGCGAATTTGATCGTAGTCAAGTTGTTCTGTTTGTTGACTGACACCGTAGTGGCTAACTTGGAACCACTTACCTGAAAAATTTACAGGAGAACCGTGGGTAAGATGTCCCCCATGAGACAAATCCATCCCCATAATTTTGTCCCCTGGTTCCAGCAGCGATAGAAATACTGCAAAATTGGCTTGTGCGCCAGAATGGGGTTGGACATTGGCATGAGCAGCCCCAAATATCTGTTTAGCACGGTCGATCGCTAGTTGCTCAATTTTGTCGATAAACTCACAACCGCCATAGTAGCGTTTACCAGGTAAACCCTCAGCATATTTATTTGTCAGTACCGAACCTTGAGCCGCCAGTACAGCAGCAGACGTAAAGTTTTCACTAGCAATCAATTCCAAGTGATCTTGCTGACGCTGTAGTTCGTCGTTGATTAACCCTGCGATCGCCGGATCGCTGGAAGAAAGAAAGTCTGAATTAGTCCTAGTCACTTGAATTATCCTTATGGAAATTTGTACAACGGCTGATTTTGGTTAGGCGCAGCCCCTAAATATACAGTCAAGAGCAATGGTTTTTGACTGCTGTACAGAGGCAATTAATCGTCTCCGTACTATTGAGGTTTATTTGTGCCAACTTAATTTATTATTAGACCCAAGCTCGATTAATGCATTAATTATCATAACGTTGCTTTTTGAAATCCTCACCTTGCTGGGTGTTGTGAGGTCGTTAGACAGTATTGTTTATGAACCTATGTTAAATAATGCTTAGTGCGTAGGCGTAGCCCGTCGGAGACATCGCTGCTCTGTAGCATGATTCATGAACAACAAGAACCCCGACTTATTAAAGAAGTCGGGGTTCCGCGGGTTGCAATTCTCACAAATCAAAAAATCAAATAGAATTCATATAGCGATTTTGATAGTAAGCCAAAATCTGGTTAACTCGTTGCCGACTTTCTAAGCTAGAGTTTGCTGTCCACGAGAGGCTCAAGCCAGCAATTTGACTTTGATTGTAATCAAACTGTTGGGATGACTGGGGAATTAAATCCACTTCCACCCCTTCGACTTGACGTAAATGAGCTGCTATTTCTCTATAAACAGCTAAAGGCAAACCAGCGAATTCAATTTCCTTAGTCTCCATCTTTATGAAGCTCCCACATTAAACGTATTTTGGGGGGGCGTTGTCACTGAAATTGCATTGCCGCTAGCAGATGCAGCTGACGACGTTGATTTGACAGTCCCTTCCCCTACCATTTTGGCAACTTCAATACCATATTGTTCCAAAATCACGATGGGGTTGTAGCCCTGATTCATTTCAATACGTTTAATCAGTACACCATTTGCTAATCGCTGTCCCGCTTGTACATACCGACTTGTCGGCTCATCCGGTACTTTGATAATTGCTTGTGGTTCTTTACTAATTAGAACTACACCAGTCACAACTACTGCCCTTGCTAACTCAGGCTGTGCTGGTGGTGGTAATACAGAGACTAAAGTGGGGTTGGGAACAACTTGAGGCAAAACTTTAGGCAACACTGAAGTCAAAGTAGGATTGACTTTTTTTGGTACAACTGAAGTCAAAGTAGGATTGACTTTTTTTGGTACAGAAGAAACGTTGTTTTTCTTTGGATTTAAAGCGATTCTGCGTGTTGGAAGTTTTCGTACTGCTAGTGATGCAGTAGGTAGCTTAGGCACCACGGGAACTGGTCTTCCAGATGTTTTAGCCATTCCGGGAATAGTCTGCCCGAAAAGTTGTGCAAAAGGATCGCTTCGAGCTTTTGATACCACAAGTTCCCGTGTCCGCTCTGTAGCATTCGTGGATTGAATCAAGTTAACAGATGCAAGATTAACTTGTGAGACCTGTTTAGCCGGTATCACTGGATTCTTAAAGGATTGAGCCGCTGGTGGCGACTTTTTTGCTATTTTGGGAACTGGCACAGGATTGATGGCTTGTGGTGTATCTTCAGAAGCACATCCGGCGAGCGCCAAAGTTAGAATAGCTGCAATTGTAATTTTTGAAGTTATGCCCATGAGCCTTTCTCAAAAGCCATTGGAAAATTGAAAAGTGAAAATAAACAATGCCTAAAATTTGGATCAAAGGCAAAGTATGTTCCCTTTATAACCTAATTTTTTACATTTCAAGGGTTATTTTTAGCACTGCATACCCAGTATAACTGCGGTTTGTTTTTTGCAGTCAATCTTCTGTCACACCCATAAGCTCTTTCATCAAATCCAGTCCTTTCTTGACTCGACGGGAAACCGTTACTACACTGATGCCCAGATGTTCTGCAACTTGTTTTTGGGTCAAATCTTGCAAAAACACACATTCCAACACATCGCGGGTGCGTTTTTCTAGCTGAACCAACGCTTGTTGTAAGCGAAGTTGGTCTTCTTGTGCCAGTTGAAAGCTGCGATAGTGAGGATCTGGAACCAATTCTCCTAAGCAGGTAGAACCTTCTTCTCCATCTTGGATTGGCACATCAAGACTCAAGGGAGCGCGATTGACCCATGCTAATTTAATTTCTTGCCATTCGTTTGGAGAAATTTCCAGTGCTGCTGCTAATTCCGAGTCGGTTGGTTGCCGATTGTGTTTTTCACGCCAAGAACGTGATACTCCTATTGCTTGCTGTTGGAGCGCTAACCATTTCCGAGGAATTCGCACGGTGACACCTTTATCTCGGAGATAGTGTTGAATTTCACCCCGAATATAGGGAAGAGCGTAGGAACTGAAGGCATGTCCCTTAGAAATTTCAAATCTTTCAATAGCTCTGATTAAACCCAAACATCCAACCTGGAGCAAATCATCGTAGGTTTCATGACATTGATTTGTCCAATAGTGAGCTTCTTTTCTCACAAGTCCAAAATTGAGTTTTACCAGTTGATTGCGGATGTTTTCTGACGGAGATTGCTGATATTCTCGCAACAACTGCCAAATTTCGTGCTTTAGTTCATTGGTGACTGTGGTAGGCATAGCACCGGGTTTATTGAGCAAATAAAGAATCAATTATTATTCGCTTTTTAAATTCAGCTGCGATCGCACGATATCAAATGAAATATTGCGATATATTTCCTAGCAAATACTATGGTAGATAATAAAGACTTTCTATTAAAATTCCATAGGTTACTTGACAATCGAGCAAAATTTAAATGGGCGAAATCATTATTTAGTTGGTTATTTATCTTTGATATGACTTGTAGCTTTTTTAGAACCACATAGAAATAAAATATAAAATTAATCACTAAATATCAAACCGAGATTGTACTTAACTTGAGTTAATTAATCATGAAGTTAATTTAGATAAACGAAACAACAGTAGTCCAGCTTTTATTTCACAAGCAAAAGTTGGATTCACAGTAAAATTACGTGCTCATTCCACTAAAATTTATCCAATAATTAAAAATTACTAATAATTTAAAAAAAATTATGTATATTTACGCAAGCCAATAAAAAAAGGGCATCTCACCCTTTTTTGTACTTAAGTCTATAGTGTTTTAATGAAAGGAAAAAGGTTAAAGGGATAAATCAAGTGACCCATAAGACTGAGGAATAAAAATTTTTTCAATTGCCAGGGCTATTTTGCCCATAATTTTACTCAGATTTACCTTTATCCCCATTTTTTTAAAAATCTATCTACCCTCTTTTTTCAAGAGGGTGGATAGTTTAACTTTTGCGATCAAGTCTGAATAGTTACAGAATTGTCGTTTTGAGTGCCAGTCAGTTACCTTACTTTCAAGGATTTAGCCACGAATCGATTCAACCCGTCCATAAAATAGACCGCGAATCTTGACTTCTTTAGGTTCGCCAGCACCTAAATCTGTATCAGATGGCTGTTCGCTCTCGAAAGTGCCAGCAATTTCACCGCTAGAACCGTCTATTTTAGCGATTTGCAGAGAAATCTTGCCATTGAGATTTTCAGCACGCTTGACGTTAGTGCGGGTAAGTTGTTCATCATCTGCTTGGGCGGGGAGAGCAACAGCATTATCGTAGCCACTGACGACACCACGACCTTTAGGATCTAGGAAGGCAGCACCACGATAGGAAGGGACTTTAAAGCTGCCTTCAAAGTCCGTAGAGGTGTTAATACTGGTCAAGCTGGGTTGGCTTTGAGCAACCAAATTTTTGATGGTGAAGAGGAAAGGTACTCGCTCACCACCAGGAAGTTGCACAGTGATGGCTTGGAAGTCAAGACCATCAGTTTCCGTAAAGGTCAGGCTATTATCTGCGTTAACTTTTAGATTACCTTGCACCTGGTCAATAGTGGAAGTGTATCTGGTCAACAATTTGCCGGCAACAAATTCTGCTTCTTGGCGTTTATTAGCAGGTTCTTCTTTGATGAAGAAGCTAGTTGGTTCCAAGCAAAGTTCTTTGATGGTATAAGACTGGCTAGAATCAATGGGAATGGAGCCACGGCGTGTTTCTCCTAGTTGGGGGCATTTGTTAGCCAAGCCAGTGCCGCGAATTTGATCGTAAGTGAGTACATCTCTACCACTACTGGTAGTAGGAGCATCACTACAAGCGGTTATTAGCCCCAGGCACAAAGCCAAGAATGCAACAATTAAAGCGCGATACCTCATGGTCAACCTCAATCTCAAAAATTAATATCTAAGTTGTAAAACTGCATCGAAGCTTTGATCTCTGATGAGAAGCCGCTACTCTGCAAAAAGCTACCTTTGTTCGGACACAGCTTTGCTCTGATTAAGAGAGTTGAAGCAAGTGTTCGGGTGTCTAGTTGTCAGACGCTGCTCAAACTTTTCTCTGCTAAACGTAGTTAAACGTGTCGCTCTCTTGAGCTTGGAGTGTAAACCCCAGACTAAGTAGAACACTGCATCCATTTTGGATGTGTGTTACTAGGGGAGCAAAAAACCAGCAGTTTTACTGTTGGTGGCATTTGTTTGGAGTTGGGCGAGTGTATGAGTAAGCCTCACACAGAGAAGCATAAATGCTTGTGCCTTGAAAAGTGCAAACAGGGGTGTCTGCTTCGCACTTTGCTCTTGCTTATTGCAAAAGCGTCGTCGCCCAAGTCTTTTTGTATCATGTATGTGACGCCACTACATACAGCCCATTGTTGGATGGGTAAATCAGCCAGATCATACGATTTTTTTTAACTCAAAATCAAAGTTCTCAAAATCCAAGAAAGTCTCGTCTCGATCGCATCTAGCTTCTGTAAAGCCTATGCTAAAGGTTACTACGCTCTTTTTGGAGCGATCGCAATTGCTTTTGATAAAGATACAAATCTAGTTATATTCACCCCTAATTAGGGCAACTCAGGAGATGCGGTAACATGGAGACAACTGACAAACTAGGGAAAATTAAAAATCTCCGGTAAATTTGAGTTGACCTCATTTATACGGAAAAGGTGGCATGAACGATCGCAAAAATATTGAATCAGAGAAGTTGTCTGGTAAACTGCAAGCGATTGCAACTGTGGTGTATGATGCCGCTACAGGTTATGAAGGCGATACTGTAGCTCTTTTGGCTTTGCTGCGGCAATTAGAGCAGTTACACCGAGAGATCCGGGATGGGATTTTTCAAGAGAGTTTGCCTGTTAACCGCCGCCAACTTTACTCACTGCTGAAAGATATTGAGTCTGAGGGAGGCTGGCCCTACATTGAGCGCATGAGGCTACAAGCCTTTTTAATGAATTTGCCACAAGAGGCTCCCGAAGAAAATAGCCATGAAGTTTTGGAGAGCGATCGCTCTTTTAGCTGATTAGCTCGAAATTTATTTCTAGCTTTGAATTAATAACTCCGATCGCCTCATCAACCGCTAAACTAAAAGCGGTTGCTCATTGAGGCTTCAACCTAATTCATAATTTGTAATTAAAAACGGTTTGTACGGATTATCCCATCGCAAAGAAGGCGATCGCGCTCTTCAAGATTGCGGTTGTGCTTAAGGTAATCACCCACCCAACCGCAACCACGAACAAGCAGATCGTCAAGATGTAAATTCCACAGAATTATCGTGTTGTCATCACTAGCTGATGCTAGTGTTTGACCATCTGGACTAAAACTAACACTTAATACTGGAGCGCTATGCCCATTGAGACTTTTAATTAATTTGCCATCATGGCTCCAGAGTTTGACTGTACTGTCCCAACTGGCAGCGGCGAGTAATTCACCATTGGGGCTAAAAGTCACGGCATTGACGCTATCACTGTACCCTTTTAATAAAGTTTTTAACAATGTCCCATCTCGTCGCCACAGTTTCACAGTGTTATCCCAGCTAGCAGAAGCCAGCAACTCGTCAGTGGGACTAAAGCTGACACCCAATACCCAGCTATCATGGGGCGAGAAAGTTTTGAGCAAAGTACCATCCTGCCGCCAAAGTTTCACAGTTTGATCGTCACTGGCAGAGGCTAAAACCTGACCATCAGGGCTGAAATTTACGCTATTTACCCAACCTTGATGTCCCACCAAGGTTTTGAGTAACTTGCCCTGACGGTTCCAAAGTTTCACTGTTTTATCTTTGCTAGCTGATGCTAAAAACTGACCATCAGGGCTGAAATTGACGCTCATGACACTATCGCTATGTCCGTAGAGAGTCATGATTAAAGTACCGTCAAGTCGCCAAAGTTTCACAGTTCTGTCATAACTTCCGGAAGCCAGCATTTGACCTTTTGGGTCAAAACTGACACTAGGAACTTTATTTGTGTGCCCCACCAAAGTTTTGTAAAGTCGAGTTTTGACCTCGCCGCTGTTGGTGTATCGTTGCCAAAGTTTGACAGTGCGATCGCTACTACCAGAAGCTAGCATCTGACCGTCGGGACTCCAAGCAACGCTTAAAACTCGATCTCGATGCCCTTGAAGAATATACGGTCTTGGAGCATCTAAACTCCATAGTTTCACGCTTTTGTCGAAACTTCCTGAAGCTAGCAATTTGTTTTTTGGACTGAAAGCAATGCTAACGACAGCATCGCTGTGTCCTTTGAAGGTTTTTAGTAAAGTACCAGTTATACTCCAGAGGTTTATGGTATTGTCTTCACCTGCAGAAGCTAACTTTTTACTATCCGAACTAAAGCTCAAACTCCATACTGTACCGCTATGCTGCCGTAAAGTTTTGTAAGGAAAAAAGTCAAAACCGTCTTTGTTTTTGTTACTCTCCCGCCGCCAAAGTTTCACTGTCTGATCTCGACCTGCTGACGCCAGAAATTTACCGTCTGGGCTGAAAATAGATACAATCACGCCTTGCTTATGTCCCTGCAAAGTCGTAACGAGGCTACCGTCCCGTCGCCAGATTTTCACTGTTTTGTCGTCGCTGGCCGAGGTGATAAGTTGACCATCAGGACTGAAGTTTACCCAGTTAACCCACCCTTGATGTCCTCTCAGTATTCTTACTAAGCTACCGTCTTTGCGCCAGAGTTTTATGGTTTTATCTTTGCTGCTAGTAGCTAACAACTCGCCATCAGGACTAAAATTAACGCTATAAACCCAATCTTGATGTCCTCTCAGGGTTTTATATGGTTTGGGGTCAAATTTACCTGTAACCGAGTTTTTATGCCAGATTTTCACTGTTTTGTCAAGGCTAGCGGAAGCTAGGGTTTGACCATCAGGACTAAAACTTATACAAGTAACAGCATCAGTGTGACCTTTGAGGGTTTGGAGTAAAGTACCGTCAAGATGCCAAAGTTTCACTGTTTGATCTCGACTACCTGATGCTAGCAATTGACCATCTGGGCTAAAAGTCACTCCCCAGACGATATCAGTGTGCCCTTCCAAGCGGTTAACTTCAGTTACCCCGTAAACTGCCTGTTGCAGTGCTGTTACCACCCGCATTCGGGTATCTGGCTGAACTCCATCTGCTTGTTTAAGTCCTCTCCAAGCCCGTAAACTTTCTAATAGGGCATCAAATTCTTTATTAGAAGCAAATAAAGCTTCGCTAGCAGCAGCGATTCCACTAATTTTCAAGTTGGTTTCACTACGTTCAGCTCGTAGAGTTTGGCGGATTGCTGCTCTTTTTTGTAAGTCGGCTTGCCACCATAACGCTGCTATTGTTCCTCCCATAATTGCTAGGATTGCACCTGCTATCCGTGCTTCCCGCAGTCGTCGTTGCAATACCAAATTTAGTTGCTTTTGACTAAGTTGTTGGGCTGCTTCGGCTCTAGTTTTTTCAAGTTTGATTTTTTCTAATTCAGCGAGCATACCATAGTTGTTCTTTTGGCGAATTGGTTCAACTAAATAATCGTGAACCAACTGGTAGCGATCGCCTAACTCTTCTCTGACTCGCAATACCAAGCCTGAACCCACCAATATTTCTAAAATCAGTTCTCCAACTTTGTCAAAGCTTGATATCGTATCTATATCATAATTATTAACTAATGCAGCTGCTAAATCAGCTTTAGTTTTTAAAGGTCGCGTCCCCTTTTCATCTGTTAATTCAAATAATAATTTCCAACTTAAATCTTCGTTCTCTTGACCGCAGTCTTTGATAACTTCCCCTAACCAGCGTTCCACTAATTTTGCCGAGCCACCACAAAGCTTATATTCTGCAAGTGTCGTAATGTTTTCTATTTGTAGTTGAGCGCCGACTATTTGTAATTCAATTGGATGTACTTCGTCTAGTTCTCCTGTCAAATCCTGGACTAATCGGTTAATCAATTCTTCACTTAGTTCATAATGTGAACGTTGAGTAAGGCTGTGAATTATGGCTTTGGCATCTCGGCTAGAGAATTTTCCTAAATAGTAACGAATATCCTTATCAAGAATATTTTTATTAATTACTCCTAAATCATATAAGCCAGTACTATTTTTCTGACTCAAACGTTCAAACTCTAACAAATGATGTAAATAATCTTCTCGTAATGAAAGAATAATTTTTACGTAAGAAATATTTAAACATTCACTAAAAAATTTATAGAATTCTATTCTTTGTGTAGGAGGATTATTAACAAAGAAAAATTCTTCAAACTGGTCTAATATGATAACTATTGTATAATTACGTTCAGATGCTAGCCGAATTCTTTCTAGTATTATGGTAGGTGTAGAGTCAATATTAACTGATATTCCGGTGTATGCTAATGCTTGGTTGATACTGCTGCTCAAGATTGTTATCCAATCAGTATAAACAGACAAAACAATCGGTATAGGAATGCGTTCACCGATAACTTTTCCCTTGAGTGCTGGGACTAAACCAGCTTTGAGAATTGAACTTTTACCTACACCAGATGGCCCATAAATAACTGTGAGTTTGTAGTCAGCGCGGGCAATTCTTTCAATTAAGCGATTGACATCTTGTTGCCGTCCAGAAGCAGATATTTCTTGAGCAATTTCTTCAGGAATAAACGGTATTTTGTGAGGTTCTAGTACTGGGTTAATTCTGGGGCGTTGTGGTTGTAATTGACTTGCTCCGATAAAGGCACGAAAGCCATACTGATGTTCTATTTTTATTTTTTCTTGCTTCAGCTTAAAGGCTTCTGTATAGTTATGACACTCAAAAAAGTAAAGCGATCGCAGTTCCTCTAAAATCTCTAAGTATAGTAATGGCTGATGTTGTAGCTCACAAACTACCCTTGCCCATTCCAAGTTATTGATAGCTTCTTCCGACTCACCCAAATGCCGTTGTGTGCGTGCTAGCAACAGAAGATACCAACTTTCTTGTCGTCGTCTTCGCAAAGCGTCTCGCAGAGAGACTTGTGTTACTTCTTCGGAAATAGAAAGTGCTGTATTTGCTAATTCATGAGCCAGTACCCAATTCGATTCCGAAGCCGCCACATTTGCCAAAAATCCATAATTTTGAGCAACTTGTGCGGGAGTTCCATAAGTTTTATGTAGGTTTAATGACTTTTGAGCTAATTCTTTTAAGTCATCCCAAGCTTGTAAGCGTTGCAGCATTTCACAAGCAGGCAAAATGAATTTAGCAACTAAGTCTTCTCTTTCTACCTCCTCCAATAGCTCCAAGCATTGTTTAAACCACGACAGGGCATGTTCGCAATAGCTACTAGTATTCTGGTATAAGTCTGCCATTCGGTGATAACAAAGCCCCAAGTGGAATAGTACTATTGCTTGCTTGAGTAAAGATGAGGGGGGCATAGGTTGAGGATATGAGAGGGGCAAAGAAGAATTACTCTCCCACTCTGCTATTCTCCTCGCTTCCTGCTGCCATAATGCTAGGCTTCTTTGATAATTGGCTAAAGCACCATTAATTTGATCGTTGGCGTATTTATCTCGCCCCAACACAAATTCTAAACTAGCTTCTAATCCTGGTGTTAATTTAACGTTATATAGGCGTAGTAAATCATTACGTGCTGATTCTATTTCGTGGCGGTGTTGCGACTTAGGATCTAAATCTAGGAAGGCATTAGATAAAAACGTTTCAGCACCTGCTTCTAAAACTTTTTCAAATAAAGATTCTTCCTCTTGAGATATCAAAGCAATTAAATCTGCTTTGGCCATTTCAAATTTGATAGTGGTTGCAGCCCAGCTTTTGAAATCAGGCGCTAATCTTGAAAGCAATGATGCTACTTCATCCTGTAGCCACAACACGACTGGAAATGGAAAAGTAGCAGCATAGATATCTCGTGCTTGGTTGATACCTGTAAGTAAGTTTTCTAGGTCGGTAGTTGATTCAATACCGAAAATCATTACAGCAGACGGTAAAGAGTCTGTAAGGACGGCAGGATTATCTAAAGATAGTTCTGAAATTATTGTGCTGTGTAAAGAAGTAGTTGATGGATTGAGAACGATTTCTCTGATATAAATTTCTTTAGTGTTCGAGCGAATATTCTCTAACATTTGCTCGCGTAATCGCCCATAGTTGCATCGAACTAAAATCAGAGCAAATTGACCTTCGGAAAGTGCGATTGCTCTAATCAATCTTTGTAAAGTATGCTGATTTTCTTTGGTGTAGACGCGTAGCTGTTTGTCATTAGTCATTGGATATGGGGCATTGGGCATTGGATATGGGGCATTGGGCATTGAATATGGGGCATTAGTCATTAGTCCACTAACAAATGACCAATGACTAATGGCAATTTACTCTTACTTGTTTTGTTGCCAAGCTAAAACTTTTTCTGTTTCTGCCAAGGCTGGACTGATGCCAAACCAGCGCCCTACAGGATCTCGATATTCAAACAGATACATACTTCTTAGTAAGCTCTGATAGTCAGACTCACCTTTAACTCTCTGCTGCTGTACTACTTCAAACAATAATTCCCACTGGGATTCATCAATAGCTAATAGCAAATCGTCGCGGTAGTCCTTAATCACGGCTTCTAAGCAGTCCCTAGAAAAAGGCGGATCTTGTCGTTGCAGGCAGCTATAAAGTAAGCCTAATAAGTTACGAATGTGACCACCACTAACGCGACATAGACGATCCAAGGTTTCGGAGCGATCGAATAATTCTGTAATTAATGAAAGTCTGCTATTCAAAGGAACTTCTGGAAAAGCTCTAGCTAGAACTAACTGGCGCACTAGTGACATTCCTGGTTCGTAGTCACTGCCATCTCTTTGCCGCACCAATACCATCGGTAGTACTTTTGGTGCAATCCCTCCCCCCAGACGATTTTTCAGTGTCTCATACTCATTGGAGAAAATTAACGTTAGAGGAATTGTGTAAACTAGATGGCATTTAAGTCGGCGTAACTGTTCGCCTCGGTCAATGAAGAGATATTCTGGTTGCGATCGCCCGGATGCTAAGGGACGCATATCCACTCGATCCAAATTATCTACAATCACTACCAGTCCTTTTTGACCCCTTAGCTTTAGCTGTTCAACAGCCTTTTCTAAAATCTCTTCGTTAATCGCCTGTAAAATACTATTGGTACGTGGTTCCAGATATTGCCTCAGTTGATTCCGCATCTGGGTGCTATCTTTGGTTTTGGCGGTAATTTTGGCAATACCCAAGGACAACTCTGCTTGTCCAGAAAGTTCTATAGGGCTTTGCAAAAAATCGCCTACTTCTTTAAACAAATTGGTAAAGTAACCAGGTTTGAGTTTAATGCTAATCCCTTCTAAACTGGCACTGACTTGACGGGCTACACTCAGCAAAATATCGCTGATATCAATATCTGCCATGTCTAAGTCTTGACTGGACTCAAAATAAACCACATGAAATCCTGCCAATTCTAGTTCTGTCTTGAGGCGCTGCAATTCCGTTGACTTACCGCAGCCAATGTGACCCGTAAATAACTGGCAGGTTGGCTCATCAGGAGAAATCCGAATAATAGTTCGCTGCAATTCTTCGACAATCTTGCAACCACGTACATCAGCAAAATCTATGTAATACTGCCGATCTAGTACGTTACTTATATTTAGCGTGTAGCTAGGGTTACATGCTTTATAAAAACGTGACAAATTTAATGTCGTTTTCATGTATGTAGAGGTTTATGTAGATGCAGTTTAGTTTGAATTCTTTATACAATTAATCCCTATCTAGGATGTAGATAGAGGATTGACTCGCAAGGTGGTAGTGTCTTGCAAAAGACAGTACTTGTCGCCAGATTACTGTCAGTAGTATGGTAGAGATTTAATCGATCCTAATAGCAAATGGCACTAAGATAATGCAAACCCATTATCTACAAAGCTTTTGGGTGTGGGGTGTAGGGTGTGGGGTATAGTGACGAATAACTTTATTTATGTTCGCACTTATTTTTACTTTTCTTGATTTTTCAGAACCTACACTCTATTTCCTATACCCTTACCTGGCAAGGATTTCATCTTTTATTGGTGACGCTCTACCTGTCAGGTCTTAAGCATATCTGTCCTTTTTACACCTGCTATTGAAGTTTTGACAATCTCTCCCTTGTGTTTGACATGCCACAAAATTATATGGTTTAGGGAGCAAGTAAAAAAAACTACAAATTTTCATGGTTCTCAGTTTGGATGGCTGATGGGTGTAACTGGTATGAATTATAGCAAGGTATACAGAGATCCAGGAATACTTATGTATCATTTCACATTCTATTTGTCAAGAAAGCCAAATCCCACACATCTCAATTAATATTTTGTAATCTTTAAGGAAAAATCTTCAAAAATAACTTGTCAAAAAGACTACAGTCAGTTAAAAATGGACACCGGAAACTTTAATAGAACTAATTACTAGCGCCATAATCATTGTGTAGTTACTGTAAAGTGTTACTAAAAATAAAAAAAGTCTTGAGGAGAGCGGCTAAAAGATGCCAACAGTGTTTACTGAAATTAATAATGATACGAGCTTGTTAAGGAATTTAGATTGCAACCAAAAAGGGGTGTGAATGGCTGGCATAATATCAGTTTCCCGCACGCATCTAGCCCAGCGTCGCCAGAAATTGCGTCGGCAGCGGCAGATGAAAATTATTCAAGCTATTTGGCGAACCTTTGCCATTACTGGTTTAGCGGGTGGATTGTTGTGGGTGGCAGTCCAACCGATGTGGATGCTAAAGGCTCCCAAACAAATAGTGATGAAATCAGGCAATAAATTGCTGTCAGATCAAACAACTCAGTCATTGTTGGTGCTGTCTTACCCTCAGTCTTTGTGGCGGATTGAACCGTCAGCGATCGCTAACTCTTTGAAAAAACAGCCAACTATTGCCCAAGCGATCGTCAGACGCCGCCTATTTCCTCCTGGATTAATCATTGAAATCCAAGAACGAGTACCTGTAGCGGTAACTCAAACACGTGGCAACAAAAAAGTAACAATCGGCTTACTAGATGCAAGTGGGGCCTGGATGCCTTTAGAAAAATATACATCACTGAATCCTACTAAAAAATTACCAAATCTCAGAGTAATTGGTTCGCCAAATCAATATTGCCTTTACTGGACTCAACTCCATGAAGCTGTGAGTCAAAGTCCCGTGAAAGTTATAGAAATTGATTGCCAAAATCCAACAAATTTAATTTTGAAAACAGAATTAGGAAACGTGCATCTCGGTGTACCAAGTCCCCAATTGTCTGAACAATTTAAGGTACTCGCCCAAATGCGTCATTTAGCAACAAAATTTAATTCTGGTCAAATAGAGTATATCGATCTGAAAAATCCTGAACTTCCATTAGTACAAATGAACCAAAAAGATCAAAAATTAACTGCCAAAATTCCTAAAAACATCTAGCGTGTTTATTATTTTGATAGTTTCTAGTAAATTAAGAAGCTTTATGCTGATAAATATATTTATTATTTTCAGTTTTCCAGCAAATCGCCCGAAAATCGGCATTAACTTCTAATTAAAATGAGAAAATCAATCATAAAATCTCTATTGCGAGTAACAGACCCTCAATTGTTACCCTAACATCTAATAGTAGGGTGCAAAATGTCAGACAGTCTAATGATGGCCTATCGCGTATAAAACGCCTTCTGCCCATACATTCCTTGACTAAACCCAGTGCAAAAAAGAGAACATTGCTTGAGCTTTTCATTCAGATTCAGACTCGTGAGCAGAAGTCACTGATGGAACGGTTTATGCCGCCATCCAAGTGCAGAAGCAAAAAGGCTCTGGCTTTGGTCTGTTGAGGACACTTCCAAAGACAGTTTACCGAAGTTTCAATCTGTAACGAAAAATGCCAGCCAAAATTGCGTAAGCATTGCTTCTGGGCAATAAGTTTGGACTGTTCTGTGCTGTAATTCCTATTAGGTGACGAAATCTCTTAGGAAATCTTGATTTGTTGGCCGCACTAGTGAGAGTTTTTGTAAGATAGACTATTGCTTCAACAAAGTGTCCATTGTGACCACCCAAACAACAAATTAATCAGGTATAGTCTGACAAGTAAATTCTTGCTTAGTTTAACTTAAGCATAAGTAAGTAGAAGGTAAATTTTGTGTCTAAAGCTGCAATTATGCCCAATGGTAAAACTTATTAACAATATTATTATTGAGACAGAGAAGATACGCTGTAGTGTGTCTTTACCAGTTATGCCCGCCGCTGAGAATAATCAAGAGATTAATGTCTGGTTGAAGTTATACAGGTCAGTTTTAGATAAATATAGGTATACTTCTCTAGAATTGGCTGTGCGATCGGCTGTGTTAAAAGCTCATCCCATAGCAAATTTTCGCACTGCCAATTCTGTTAGGCTTGGCAGTAGTGAAAACAATAAAGAACAACGCCATATTATTGTGGCATTGTCAAACTAAAGTTGACTCTTAGGTGAATAACACCTGAAAAAGTCGTTTATCTACCCTTTCACAAATCCAATGACACTTGATAATAACCAAGGACTTAACTATAAAAATTCCCAATCTACGGGACAGCCGGGGTTCTCTCTGGCAGTTAACTCGACCAATCCCTTTAATAACTCTGGGCTGAACTTCGGGCAAAATCACGATAATAAAAAAATTTCTCCGGAAAATAGCCGAATTGGTGAGATTGTTCCTGGTCGGGTCGCCAACATCAAAGTGATTGGTGTCGGTGGTGGTGGTGGCAATGCTGTTAACCGCATGATCGAGTCTGATGTCTCTGGCGTAGAGTTTTGGTCAATTAATACTGATGCCCAAGCTCTTACCTTAGCTGGCGCTCCAAGTCGATTGCAAATTGGGCAGAAGCTAACGAGGGGTTTAGGAGCAGGTGGTAATCCTGCTATTGGTCAAAAGGCAGCTGAGGAATCACGGGACGAAATTGCTACGGCTTTAGAGGGTGCAGATTTAGTATTTATCACTGCTGGTATGGGGGGTGGTACTGGGACGGGTGCAGCACCAATCGTGGCAGAAGTGGCCAAAGAAATGGGTGCCCTCACTGTTGGTGTAGTCACACGTCCATTTGTTTTTGAGGGACGCCGCCGCACCAGTCAAGCAGAACAAGGTATTGAAGGACTAAAAAGTAGAGTAGATACACTGATCATTATCCCTAACAACAAACTGCTGGAAGTGATCCCCGAACAAACGCCTGTGCAAGAGGCTTTTCGTTATGCAGATGATGTACTGCGGCAAGGGGTGCAAGGTATTTCTGATATCATCACGATCCCCGGTTTGGTAAACGTTGACTTTGCTGATGTCCGAGCAGTTATGGCAGATGCGGGATCGGCATTGATGGGAATTGGCGTTAGTTCTGGAAAATCTAGAGCCAGAGAAGCTGCGATCGCAGCTATTTCTTCACCATTACTAGAGTGTTCTATTGAAGGCGCTAGAGGAGTTGTGTTTAATATTACAGGTGGTACTGACCTGACTTTGCATGAAGTTAATGCAGCGGCAGAAGCAATCTATGAAGTAGTCGATCCCAACGCCAATATTATTTTTGGGGCTGTAATTGATGACAGGCTCCAAGGTGAGGTAAGAATTACTGTAATTGCCACTGGATTTACAGGTGAAGTGCAAGCTGTGGTACAACAAAGCGTGGCTAACGTTCGAGTAGCACCTAATACCTCGAAGCGTCCAACAACACAGCAACCGACAGTTAATACCCCAACCTCAACTCCAAGTTCAACTCCAACCCCAACTCCAATTCCAGAACCAAAGGAAAAACCTGGATTAGATATCCCTGATTTTCTGAGAAACCGACGTACACCAAGGAATTAAAAGATTTGGAATTTGGGATTTTAGATTAACTTAGCAGTCTCCGGTCAAGCTGAACGCTGTATAAAATCTGCTACTGCCACCAGGGTTTTACCAAGGGCAGGGATAAGCAATCTTTTGCCATACCCAATTTTGCCAATTGGTAAAAAAACTTGTCAAGGCTACTTTATAGAATGAATTTGGGCAGGAGTCTACTGGCTTGCATGTCCAGCTATGCTTTCAGAACAAAACAATAGGAATACCTGCCCAACTATGGATGCATCACTGATAGCGCAGTGTTAGCAAGTCTTCAGTCTTCTCCCAAAGAAAGGCGATAGCACAGCGTTAGCGAGTCATTAAGCGTCACGAGCGTTACAGGCGATCGTAGACATGAATGCATCTACCCTTTGCGATCCACTAAACTCATATTCCGTACAAGTAAATATATTTACTTAAAACAAGTAGCGTAGGAAACAAGCCCACGCAAGTGTCCAAAAGAAGTCTGTTTGCTGGAAAGTTAGGACATGAAACAAAAAAATAAATGTAAATTATTTTTGGATTTTTAGTCTCTGTTCAATCCATTGAATAACCTGATGACCAAGGCGAGTACCATCTAGACGGTCAATCTCACGAATTCCGGTAGGACTAGTGACGTTAACTTCAGTTAGGTAGCCACCGATAACGTCAATACCCACAAAAATTAAGCCATCTTGACGTAAGCGTTCGGCTACTTGGGTACAAATTTCATACTCTCTTGGGGTAATTTCGGTTTGAGCAACTGTACCACCAGTTGCCATATTATTGCGAAAATCAGTTCCACTAGAGAGGCGATTGAGCGCACCAATTGGTTCACCATTGAGCAAGATAATTCGCTTATCTCCTTCTTTCGCCTCTGGTAAATAGGTTTGTACCATTACTGGTACTTTACCTTGGAGGGTACTGAGTTCAACAATAGAGTTAAAATTGCGATCGCCTGATTGCAAAAACAAAATTCCTTCGCCAGCTTTATTACCCAACGGTTTGAGAACTGCTGCCCCCTTTGCTTCCACGAATTGCCGGATAAATTGCTTATCAGCACTGACAATCGTTTCAGGAATCGCTTTGGTAAACTGGAGGGCGTACATTTTTTCATTTGCCCCTCGAATGCCGCTGGCACTGTTAATCACCAAAGTTTTATTTTGGTCAATGTAATCCAGAATGTAGGTGGCATAAAGGTAAGAATCATTGACAGGTGGATCTGTCCGCATAAATACGGCGTCCATTGTATCTAAAGAAGTTAAGAAGGAATCGCTTAACTTATACCAAAGATTCGCCGCTACCCAGCGTCCCTCTACCAACTGTACTGGTACAACTTCAACTCGCTGTAGAACAGCCAAAGCTTTGCCCTCCGACACACTCAGCAGATTCGCTTGAGTTACCCAAACTTCGTGTCCCAGGATTTGCGCTGCTTCAATTAGGGCAACACTAGTATCATGACACGGGTCAAGTAGATGGATGGGATCAATGATAAAAGCCAGTTTCACCCTTTATACCTCAATCACCAAGAAATTAAATGGTTATTCAATTATTATCTCTTGATGCTCTCACCAATTGATGTACATATGTACTGCTGAGTAGAATCTGGAGGGTAAAGTCTTGTGGACAGATTGGTTTTGTGAGGAAACCTGTAGACAAGGCAGCGTGTTATTTTTCTAGAATTGTAGCGACTACCGTGTAATTGCAGTGGTTTGTCGCTATCGCAATACCTTCTGAACCTATACGCTATTGCTAGAAGTTAGTAGCTCATCCAGCTTGCCTTGACTATCTAAAGCGTGGATATCATCACAACCACCAATATGATCGTCATTGATGAAAATTTGCGGTAAAGAACGGCGTCCATTTGCTCTTTGAGCCATTTTATTTCTGGCTGCTTCATCCCCATCAATGCTGTATTCGATAAATTCAACACCCTTGTTTTTCAGCAAACTTTTAGCACGAATGCAAAACGGGCAAGTCCTCCAAGTGTAAATTTCTACTTTTGCAGCCATGATATCCTCAACTTGATTTAATACTTTTTAATTTTAGAGCTTTGCCACTGACTGTGACTGCTTTATTCATTCATAACCTAATCTACAGAAGGCGCTGATGTAAGTAGGCAAAAATAAATAAAAGTAATGTTAAGTAATGTAAAAATATTGAGATTAATTTGTAGTGTATCTCTTTGGGAAAGCAAGCTACACGTAGCGTCTACAAACCTTGAATTATTTACGCAGCTTTATTTAAACTCCAAGGTTAAGCTAGCCAACTATTATGTAGATTATTTTTATTTTGCATCTGACCTAACCAGCTAATAATATTTCAGTTTAAATGCTAGCAATAGCAGTAATTATATTTAGATTGTTTCTGTCGCTCAAATTTTTTCGCTACTAAGCGCTAGTTAAAAAGCAGGAATTATTGAGGTGGGTTCTAGTTTAGCGTTTCTTACCTCTAACAAAAATGGGTATAGAAGAGCATAAGCATTTCTAAACCCATATTTAAGCTTTCTCCTACTAAAACTCAACAGTGTGGTTTAATTTTGGGAAATATTTTTTTTGTTTTTCTTCTTGAGTCTGAAAACACCCAAGGCAAATAATCCTAATGCTGCGGTTGTACTGGGTTCAGGTACTTTTTTCGGTTGAGGTGCAGGGGGTTGATAGTAAGGCGGTACTGATGGTACAGGTGTTGGAGCAGGTGCGGGTGCAGGTGCTGGCGCAGGTGCTGGAGCAGGTGCAGGTGCTGGTGTGGGTGCAGGTGCAGGTGCGGGTGCAGGTGCAGGTGCGGGTGCTGGAGCAGGTGCTGGTGTGGGTGCAGGTGCAGGTGCGGGTGCAGGTGCAGGTGCGGGTG